>DATCPW010000265.1:0-3182 GCA_036569865.1 Candidatus Dormiibacterota bacterium | reverse complement strand
CAAGCGGCCGCCGCGCCTGTCATGTCCGGCAGGCGATAGTCCATGAGCGCAACGCTGACCTGCTGCTGCGTGGCAAGCAACACTGCCTCTGCGCCCGTCCGTGCCACTGCATAGACGCTCACTCCCGGCTCGCGCTCCAGGATCTCGACCATCTCACGCGCAAGCATCGGGTGCGCCTGCACCACAAGCACTGGGATCTGGATCAATCGGCGGCCGAAGGGGTTTCCGTGGGATCAGGTCGTGGCAGCGTCGGCCTCTGAAAACGACGAGGCGTCAGGAAGGCGCGCTTGGTCTAACTCGAAGAGCACGCTGCGAAAACTAGACGTGGCCAATGGGCCGCCGCCGTGATCCACGTCACGGCGTGACCTAAATCACAAAGGTGTGCACCATCTCGGCGAGACGAACGGGGTCGAGAACCCGCACCTTCCCGGGCGCGGTCTCGACGATTTTGTGGGCGCGCAGTCCTTTCAAGGCTCGGCTCACGACCTCGCGCGACGACCCTATCGACGCGGCCAGATCGGCGTGCGTGGCCCGGGCCGTGAGCGCACCGTCGGCGAGTTGGGCCCGGCAGGCTCGTTCCAACAGGTCGAAAGCCAAACGCTCAGGGACGTCGCCAAGGGAACGCACCGCGATCATTCGCAAGTCGGAGCGGAGTCTTGCAGCCAGGTAGGTCGCAATCGCTGTGACCACCTCGATCTCTTGGGCGACGACGGCGCGGACAGTGGGCACGTCAAGCATCGTCAGCGTCGAATCGGTGACAACCTGCACGAAGACCAAGGCCGGCCCCTGCATGATCGAGGTGCCTGGGACCAGGCTCCTCGCACCGACAAGGTTCCCCGGATAAATGAAGGCCGTGGTTGCCTCTCGTCCATCCGACACCGCCCAATAGGTGCGAGCCAAGCCCTGCTTCAGCAGGAAGGCCCGGCTGGAACCGCCGGCGCCAAAGGCAACCGCGCCGGCGGGATAGGTCTCCTCGTGGGCGTTTTCGAGCAGGCGTCGCCTGTTGGCGGCACTCAAGAGGGCCAGTACGTCGACATCCTCTCCGGCGAAGGCCGGGGTGGCCACGGGGGCATTATGTTCTCCGCCAAACACTCTGGCGACCTAGATAAAGGCTTCGGCACTTGGCGGTGGCGGGAAACCCACCATTCGGGCACAGGTGGTTGTATCCGGCGGGCATCGATGGCGCCATCAGGGAACACTTGGTCGCATCCCGGCCGATCCTGCCCCGGCCCAACTCCTGCGCAGTTGAAATTGGTCGTTTGGATCTTGCGCAGGTAACCCAACGCTCTTGCGTCGTGCTGGACATGAGCCATCGGTTTGGCCGCGTCCGGTTCGGCACCCCTCGAGGCCGCATGCCTCGGTGGACCCTGGCTGCCGGCGTGGCAGCGGGGCTGCTGATCGCCATCCCGGCCCAGGCCCTCGCCACGGCCGACGCCGTCGACCAGGCTTTCCCGACAAACGTCCTGCCCAGCAGCATCAACAGCACCAAGCTGATGGCCCAGACCTTCACTGCCGGAACCACGGGCCAGATCGACAAGGTCTCGCTCTCGCTGGAGAGCCACTCGAACCTGATCACGGGCTGGGTGCAGATCCGCACCGTGGCCGCAGACGGCTCGCCGACCGGCGGCACCCTCCAGCCGGCTGTCACCCCCATCCAGTTCGCTTACGCCTTCGGCAACACCTACCACGACTACACGATCAGCCCGGCCTTTCCGATCACTGCCGGCACCCAGTACGCGATCGTCTGGATCGCGAAGGTGGGCACCGGCTTCTGGTGGGGCAGCAACTTCGACGCCTACACCGCCGGCCAGCAATGGGGCTCCTGCGCCGGCTGCGGGTGGACTCCCTTTGCGGCCAGGGACCTCGGCTTCAAGACATGGGTCGCCACCACCCCCACGAACCAACCGCCGGTGGTTGGCGCAGACCACCCCGCGGTCGCCGTGAACGAGGGCACCCCCGCCGGCAACACTGGAACGTTTTCCGACCCAGACGGCAACCCGGTCGCCCTGTCTGCCTCGAGCGGCACGCTCAACAAGAGCGGAACCAGCACCGGGACCTGGTCGTGGACGGCTGGAGCCGCGGATGAGGGAGCGCCCGCGAACCAGACGGTCATCGTCTCCGCCACCGACGGCAACGGCGGGACTTCGACAGTCTCTTTCCCGGTGAACGTCGCCGGGGCAGCGCCGATTGCCTCTATCACCGCTCCCGGATCGACCGCTCCCGAGGGAACCGCGGTTCATCTGGCCGGCTCCGCCCTCAGCCCCAGCGCGATCGACAACGTCTTCGGGTTCACCTACGGCTGGTCGGTGACCAAGAACGGAGTCGCGTACAAGAGCGGATCGGGCGCCCACTGGCAGTTCACCCCTGACGACGAGGGTACTTTCGTCGTCAACATGAAAGCCACCGACGACGGCGGCATGAGCGACACGGCCGCGGTGACGGTGACGGGCACCAACGTCTGGCCGACCGCAACCATCACCGGCTTCTCCGGCACGGTGCCTCTGGTCATCACGCCTCAGGAAACGATCAACTTTGCCGGCAGCTACAGCGACCCCGGCGCGTTGGACAGCCACACGAGCAGGTGGAACTTCGGTGACGCTTCCAGCAGCTCGGCCAACCATCTACCTTCCGGTTCCGGCACCCTGTCCGCCTCACATGCTTATGGCGCGCCCGGCACCTATCACGTGTCGCTGACGGTGACCGATGACGATGGCGGTGCTGGAGTCGCCACCACGACTGTCGTGGTGCAGACGCCGCAGCAGGCTCTGACCAGCATCGAGGCCTACGTCCGCGGCATCAAGACCCTCAACAAGGGCCAGATCAGCTCCCTGATCGCCAAGCTCGACGCGGCCAGCGCCTCCGCTGCCCGCGGCGACAACAACGCCTCACACAACCAGATGAGCGCCTTCCTGTACGAGCTCAGGGCTTACGTCAAGACCGGCAAGGTCACCGGACCGGAGCAGACGACCCTCACCAGCGCGATTCACGCCGTCGAGGCCGCGCTTGGAACCTACAACCGCATGCTGCAGTGGTGGCCGTTAGAGCCGTAATCGCGGGCTAGGCTCTCACGCCGCGCCGCAATGAGATAACTTTCGGCCCGGATGCGTCGGACCTCCTTGCTGATCTTTCTCTCGATCCTCGCCCTCATAGCTGCCGTTATCAGCGAGGCGGTCGGATCGACC
>DATCPW010000264.1:0-6440 GCA_036569865.1 Candidatus Dormiibacterota bacterium | reverse complement strand
TCCCGCACCCAAGGCTCAACCGAAATGCCAGGGGCAGCGCTGCGCGGTGCCCGAGGCACCCTGCGGGTTCATCCGGCTAGGCGCCCGATCTCTGCGTTGACGGCTCCGCTACTCGCTTACAGGTCTATCGACATGCGCGCTCCGTTGCTCGCCGTCGCCTTGACCTCGGGCGCCGATCCGGCGACTTTCGGCCGATCCTCGGGCGCGGGACACTGGTGATGGGCCCGGCCTGGGTGGTCTACAAGAAAGAGATTCGGGAGATACTTCGCGACCGGCGCACCCTGATGGCGATCGCGTTGGCTACTCTCGTTGCCCCCTTGTCACTCGGCATCATCTCCCAGGTCTCGCTGCAAACCGCGACCCAGACGTACACGATCGGATTCAGCGGAGAGATCCCAACCGGACTCGACATCCTTTTGCGCACAGCCGGCCTCAAGCTCGACGCGGTCGCCGATCCAAGAGAGGCTGCCAAGCGACAGGTCGACCTGGGCGTGGCATTTCTGCCGGGAGAGGTCGATGAGTTCTACGACCCGAGCCGGCAGAGCGCGGTGCTGGTGGACATCCGACTGCAGAGCGCACTTTCCGAGTACAACGCGGCGAAGGCGGCCGCGGCACTCCAGCAGCGTGGAATCGACCCGGGCATCCTTACGCCGATCCACCTTGTCCCGCGACCGCTCAGCTCGCCGGTTCAGGCCGCCTCCAACGGCTTCCTCAGCTTCTTCCTTCCCTACATCCTCATCACGATGATCCTCACGGGCGGCTTCTCGGCCGCCCTCGACAGCTCGGCCGGCGAGCGGGAGAGAAAGACGTTGGAGAGCCTTCTCCTGACGCCCGCCCCTCGCAGCCGCGTCCTGCTCGGAAAGATCGGCGCCGTCACCACCGTGAGCCTGGCTGCGGCAATCGCTGCTATCGGCTCGATGCTGTTCGCGCTGTCGCGAATCTCGTTGGCGGGCTCGTCCTTTCACGTGAACCTGGGCCTGACCGCGACTGCGGTGATGATCTGGCTCGCCGTCCTGCTCGCCGTCTCGTTCAGCTCCTTGACCTTGGCACTCGGAACCCTCGCAAAGAGCTTCCGCCAGGGTCAGGCCTATGTCACGCCGCTGTACTTCATCACGATCTTTCCCGCAGCCATCACGCTGTTCATCCCGGACTTCAATCCCAACCTCGCGTACTACCTCATCCCGATCCTCAACGCCGTCCTCGTCCTGCGCGATGCGATCCTGCACACGCAGGTCGATTTGGCGCATCTGGCGGTGACCACGATCAGCCTGGGCGCGACGGCGGTTATCGCCTGGATTGCCGCCCGCTACCTGTTCACGCGCGAATCCCTGCTTACCAAGTCCTGACCGAACTTGTAGCAGGGGAGTGCGCCGGCGCTCCGCCAGGCCCGCCGCCCCGAGGGGGTCTCCCCCTCAACTTGACTAGAGCCGCGCACGTGGCAGACTTCGTTTGAGGAATCGAAGGTGAACACCTTACCTCGGGAAGAGCTGCGCAGCCTCGACCGGCGGCGCATGTATGAGATCTTCGCTCCGCTCGACGCTGACGAGCGGCTCCCCCGCGAGCTGCTGCTCGACGGCCGGCGGTTCAAGTCGCTGGGCCGCCGTGAGGCCGCTGGAGTTCTGTGGTTGCCGTCCCTGCTGCTGTCACTCACCGCAGTCCGGTGGATGGGCGGAAACGCACCGGCGGCGGTTGGCGCAGCTGCCGCCGTGCTTGGGGCCCTGGTCCTGTTCGCGAAGTCGGGCAAGCGCTAGGCCCACCCCGCCGGGGCCGTACGCCGAGGCGGATAATTCAGGCATGAACAGTGCTGTGATCGTTGCCTGCGGCCGCTCCGCGATCGGGAGGGCGCGCAAGGGCTCCCTCATCGACGTCCGACCCGACGACCTGGCCGCACACGTGGTGACGAAGGTGCTGGCGCAGGTGCCCCAGCTCGACCGGTCGGAGATCGAGGACCTGATCTGCGGCTGCGGACTCCCCGGTGGGGAGCAAGGACACAACATCGGGCGCGTGGTCTCGATCCTGGCGCGCCTCGACGTCCCGGGCGTCACCGTCAACCGGTACTGCTCCTCGTCGCTCATGACGACGCGCATGGCGGCCCACGCGATCGAGGCCGGTGAAGGAGACGTGTTTCTTTCGGTTGGTGTCGAATGCGTGTCGCGTTACGGCAGCGGGTATCCGGACGCCCCAGACACCTACAACCCGCGCCTGGTGCGCGGCAACACCGAGGAATATCCCGACATCTACATCACGATGGGCGAGACGGCTGAGAACGTGGCCGAGCGCGAGAAGATCAGCCGCGAAGAGCAGGACCGCTACGCGGTCAAGAGCCAGGACGCCGCGGTCAAAGCGCGCGACAACGGCTTTTTCGACCGCGAGATCATCCCGGTCCCCCTCCCCAATGGGGAGATGTTCACCAAGGACGACAGCCCGCGACCCGGCACGACAGTCGAGGTGCTCGCGACCCTCAAGCCTGCCTTCCGCGAGAACGGCACAGTCACCGCGGGCAACGCGTGCCCTCTCAACGACGGGGCGGCCGCGGTAGTGGTGATGTCCGAGCGACGAGCCAAGGAGCTGGGCATCAAGCCCCTCGCGCGCGTCGTCTCGACCGGCCTGACTGCGCTGGAGCCTGAGTTCATGGGACTCGGGCCAATCGAAGCCTCGAAACAGGCGCTCAAGCGGGCGAACATGACCATCGACGACATCGACATCGTTGAGATCAACGAGGCCTTCGCAGCGCAGGTCATCCCTTCAGCGCGCGGGCTCGGAGTCGACCCGTTCAGCGACAAGCTCAACCCGCACGGCGGCGCGATCGCGCTGGGTCACCCGTTCGGGATGACCGGCGCCCGCATCCTCTGCACCCTTCTCAACGGCCTCCGCGAGAGGGACAAGACCTACGGGCTGGAGACGATGTGCGTGGGCGGCGGCCAGGGGATGGCCATGATCCTCGAGAGGCTTAATTAGCCCCGAGCTCTAGGCTGCGTCTTCGGCGGTCGTCTCTTCTTCGGATTCCTGTGACTGCTGAGCCGCCGCCGGCCGCAGCACCAGAGCGCTTAGGAGAACGCCGCCAAGAAGCAAGCTGGTGCTGATTCCGAACACCATGCGGAAGCCGCCGGTGAGCGCTGTCGCCTCGGTGTCGCCGCCGGCAAGCAGCGCGCCGGTTTGAGAGGCCGCCACGGTGGCCAGGACTGCGAGTCCCAGAGCGCCGCCAACCTGGGCAGTCGTGTTGAGCAGCCCGGAGGCGAGACCGGAGTCGCTTTCAGTCGCGCTTGACATGGCGAGCGTGGCGAGAGCGGGAAACACAAGGCCGGCGCCCACTCCGATCAGGAGCATTCCCGGCAGAAGGTCGATGACGTAGCTGCTGTGCACAGGCACCCGGATGTAAAGCGCAAGGCCGGCAGCGACAAGGACCAATGCCGGCAACAGCACTCTGCGAGCCCCAAACCGAGTCGTCACGCGTGCCGACACGCCGAGTGAAAGCAGACCGATTGTCAACGCGACTGGCATGAAGGCGATGCCGATCTCTAGGGGATTCAGGCCGAGGACGCGCTGCAGGTATAGGGAGCTCATGAAGAAGAACCCGAGCATGCCGGCAACCAGCAAGAACTGAACGAGGTTGGCGCCCCAAACGTTGCGGGGTCGAAACACGCTCAAAGGCAAAAGCGGGTTCTTGGCGGTCGCCTGACGCAAAACAAAACCAGCCAAGAGAAGAATCGACAAACCTCCGAATCCAAGCGTGTGCGCTGAGGTCCAACCGTACTGGGCGGTCTCGACGATCGAGTACACGCCCAGCATCAGCCCGCCGGTGACGAGAACAGCGCCGATGACGTCGGCGCCTCTGCTGATGCCGACGCCGCGGTCGGCCTGGAGCAGCCGCCAGGAAAGCAGCGCCGCCGCGATTCCAATCGGAACGTTGACGTAGAAGATCCAGTGCCAGCTGATTAGCTGGGTCAGAATCCCGCCGGCCAAAAGACCGATCGAGGCACCCGCCGAAGCGACGAAGCTGTAAACGCCGAAAGCACGAGCCTGTTCTCGAGGCTCCGGGAACATCGTCACGATCATCCCAAGGGCTACAGCCGAGCTAAGTGCGCCACCAATTCCCTGGATGAAACGGGCGGCGATGAGCATCTCCGGGCTGGTTGACAAACCGCACAGGAGAGAGGCCAACGTGAAGACAGCCAGGCCGGCAAGCAAGATGCGCTTGCGACCGAGCAGGTCGCCAAGCCTTCCCGCGAGCAGCAGCAGGCCGCCAAAAGCGATGAGGTAGGAGTTGACCACCCACGCAAGGCTGGCTTGCGAAAACCCCAGGTCGCTCTGAATAGTGGGCAGAGCCACGTTCACGATGGTCCCGTCGAGGATGACCATCAAGATGCCGCCGGAAAGCACGTAAAGCGCCGCCCAGCGCCGATCGCGCGCGCCCGCGGAAACAAAGGCGGTTGGGTTCACTTCGGTTAGAACCAGCGAGGGCAGGGGCCTAATTCCGCCCGCGCTACGTCAGAAGGACTTTGGCGGACCTAGTGCTCGACGGGAGCTCGAAGCAGGCCGTCCATTACTCGGCTCAACAGCCTGGTCAGCGTCGCCCGCTCCTCTTGGCTGAGGTCGCCGAGCAGCTCGTCCTCGATTCCCTCTTGCGCCTTCTCGGCGCGTTCGATCGCGTGCCGGCCGGCCGCCGTGATGTCCACGATGTGCCGCCGCCGGTCCCCGGGATCACGCCGGCGAACTGAGAAGCCGGCGGCCTCGAGCTCATTCAGCAGCAACACCACCGTGTTGTCGTCCATGAGCATGGCGTCACCGAGGTCTTTCTGGGTGACCCCGTCGTGCTTGAGGAGGACGCCCAGCGCCTGGGACTGCCGCCATTTCATCCCCAGCACCGACTCCGGCGTGCGCTTGTGCAGGGCCTTAGAAACCCTCGTCAGCAGCGTGATCAGCCCCGTGCCGGACTCGTTTTCCATCTCTTTCTGTCCCGATCCTACCACTAGATGAGAATCAATCCCACCTTCCAGATAATCCATGCAATAAGTACCCATATCATCCTGTTATAGTGATCGTCCTAGCAGCCGGTTCGTCCATGGAGGCAGTATGAACTCGAATACCTTGAAAATCCCGTCGCCGGCGAGCACCCGGCGCCGTTGGCTCGCCCTCGTCGTGATCTGCTTTGGGCAGTTCATGATCGTGCTCGACTCGACGATCGTGAACGTCGCGCTGGCTTCCATACAGCGTGACCTTCATTTCACTCAGGCCGACCTGACCTGGGTCGTCAACGCCTACCTGATCACATTCGGCAGCCTCTTGCTGCTGGCTGGGCGTGCAGGCGACCTGATCGGCCGCAAGAAGGTCTTCCTTGGCGGAGTCGTGCTGTTCACGGCTGCCTCCGTTCTGTGCGGACTCGCGCAGGACCCTGCCGCCTTGATCGCCGCCCGCTTCCTGCAGGGCGCCGGCGGGGCGCTTTCCTCTGGCGTGATCCTCGCTCTGATAGTCACCGGCTTTCCCAAGCCGGTGGAGCGCGCGCAGGCGATGAGTGTGTTCACGTTCGTGATCGCCGGTGGCGGCTCGATCGGCCTGCTGGCGGGCGGTCTGCTGACGGAGATGGTGAACTGGCACTGGATCTTCTTCATCAACCTCCCGGTTGGCGTGGCGACGTTCTGGCTGGGCGCAGTCCTTATCGACGAGACCGAAGGCATCGGGCTTCGCCAGGGCGTCGACATCGTCGGCTCGGTCCTGGTCACTGCGGCCATGGTGCTCGGGGTCTACGCGATAGTGACCGCAGCCGAATATGGATGGGTATCGGCTCACACTCTGGGCTTTGGTGGAGCCGCCGTCGCGCTGCTCGCGTCGTTTCTTGTGCTCGAAGGACGCATCAAGAATCCGATCATGCCCTTGCGCATACTCCGGATTCGAAGCCTGATCGGCGCCAGCGTCGCGCGGGCGATGCTCGCTACAGGCATGTTCGCGACGTTCTTCCTCGGCACGCTTTACCTGCAGCAGGTGCGTGGCTACAGCGCCGTTGGTACGGGGCTGGCATTCCTGCCGTGGAGCGTTTCTCTCGGCGTCCTCTCGCTGGGGATCACCGCGCGGCTGATGCACCGATTCGGTCCTCGACGGATTCTCATCCCCGGCATGGTCGCGATCGTCGTCGCTCTTGCCCTGATGGCCAACGCCGGCGAGAACGCGAGCTACTTCCCAATGCTCTTCGGCGCGTACTTGCTGTTCGGAATCGGCGCCGGCACGTCGTTCATGCCCCTGATCACGATCGCCATGTCGGAGGTCCCGCCACAGGACGCGGGCCTCGCTTCAGGGATTGCCAACGTGACAATGCAGATCTCCGCGGCGATCGGACTGGCCGCGCTGGGGACTATCTCGTCCGGCCATTCGGCGGCCCTGGCTGCGCAGGGGTACTCGCTGTCAAGCGCTCTAACCGGCGGCTACCAACTGTCGTTTGGCATAGC
>DATCPW010000263.1:0-7607 GCA_036569865.1 Candidatus Dormiibacterota bacterium | reverse complement strand
AGGCAACGCCGAGCGTGTCATCCGAGCGATCCCCGAAGACCGGGAGATCCTGTTCCTCCCCGACATGTTCCTGGGCACCTACCTGGAGAAGGTCACCGGCCGAAAGATGCATGTCTGGCCGGGCGAGTGCCACGTGCACGCCGGGATCAGGCCGGCGGACATCGACCGCGCCCGCGCAGAGCACGGCGACGCCGACCTGCTCGTTCACCCCGAGTGCGGTTGCGCCAGCCAGTGCATGTACTTCAAGGCGAGCGGCGACATCGACGCGGACCGAACGCACATCCTCAGCACAGAGGGCATGGTCAAGCATGCTCAGCAGCACCCAACGCGGAGCTTCGTCGTCGCGACCGAGCTCGGGATCATGCATCGCCTGGCGAAGGAAGCGCCACAGGGCCGCTTCTACGCCGCGAGCGAACGCGCTATCTGCCGCTACATGAAGAAGATCACGCTCGAGAAGCTGCTCATCTCCTTGCGCGATGACGTGTTCGAGGTCACCGTGCCTCAGGACGTTGCCGACCGCGCTCGCGTCGCCATCCAGCGGATGGTGGAGTTGTGAGCACCACCCCACGAAAGCTTCGATTTCGCGGGGACCCTGGTCCTCGCTCCCGTGTCGTCAGTGGGATTGACATCCTGGTCATCGGCGACGGGCTGGCGGGTTCCGCTGCAGCGCTCGACGCTGCGCGCCTGGGCGCACGCGTCGCGCTCGTGACCGCCGGCCCCGCCTCATCGGAGCGGGCGCAGGGCGGGATAGCGGCCGCAGTGCTGCCGGAGGACTCGCCTCGGCTGCACGCCATCGACACACTCGCTGCCGGCGCGGGGCTGTGTGATCCCGATGCGGTCGCGATGCTGACATCGGCAGGTCCGGAGACGGTCCATTGGCTGGAGTCGCTTGGCGTGCGTTTCGACGGTGGCGCTGCGCGCGAAGCGGCTCATTCGATGGCTCGCGTCCTTCACCTGGGCGGCGACCAGAGCGGTCACACGCTGATGGCGTTCGTGCACGCGGCGATCGAGCGCGAGCGCCGCATCACACGATTCAGCGCCAAGCTGCACTCGCTGCTCGGTGACGGAGTGTGCGCGGGAGCCGAATTCTCCGGCGGCCTGACTGTTCACGCGGGCGCGACCATTTTGGCCACCGGCGGGTACGCCGGCCTGTACGAGCGCACCACCAACAGCCGGTTGAGCAACGGCAAGGGCATCCTCGAAGCAGCACGCGCGGGGGCGCGGGTCGCCGACCTCGAGTTCGTCCAGTTCCACCCGACTGTCTTCGCGGGACCGCATCCATTCCTGATCACCGAGGCGCTGCGCGGTGCGGGCGCCTACGTCGTCGACGCAGCTGGGGAGCGATTCATCGACGAGCTGCTGCCGCGCGACCAGGTGGCGGTGGCTCTGGCCAGGCATCGCGGCCCGGCCTTCATCTCGGCGACTCACATGGATCCCGAGCTGCTGCGCCTGAGCTTCCCGAACTTCATGCGCAACTGCCGTCACGCGGGCATCGACCCTCTTCGCGAGCCCGTGCAGATCACGCCGGCCGCCCACTACACGATGGGCGGCGTGGCGACCGACCTCGACGGGCGCGCGTCGGTCCCTGGCCTGTTCGCGGCAGGCGAGTGCGCGCGCACCGGCGTCCATGGCGCCAACCGGTTGGCAAGCAACTCGCTCCTCGAGGCGGCCACCTTCGGACGCCGTGCCGCTGCTGCTGCCACCGCTACCGCTCCGGTCGCTGCTTCAGCTGGCGCGCGTGCTCACGTGTGGCGGCGAGGCGACCTGAGTCTGGTCGAGATCCGCCGCGTCCTGGATTCCTCGGCGGGCGTGCTGCGCAGCGGCGCCGGGCTCACGCGTGGCCTGCGCGTCCTGCGGTCAGGCGCCGGCTCGGCAACCGCGGCGGACGCCGCGGAGATGGCTTCGATGATCTGCTCGGCAGCGCTGGCGCGGCCGCTCAGCCTGGGCGCGCATCAGCGGCTCGACCAACCGGCGCCGATCGCTGTGTAATGAGAGCGGCCGCCAGTCTCGCCTGACGGCCGCTCGAACGATTTACGACGAGAAGAATTTGTCCGCGGCGGCCTGGTCTTCGTCGAACGCCCAGAACTCTTTAACGCGGCCCTCTGAGTCAGGGTGAGTGACGTGCACTCCCTTGCTGTCCAACTTCTTGCCGTCTTTCTCCGCGGTCACCCGCACCAGGGTGACCGAGTGGTCGTCGTTGGCCAGTATGTCGTGGACCTCGAGCTTGAAGGTCCCCCCGGTTACCTCCATCAGCTTGCCAAAGAAGCCAAAGACAGCGTCCTTGCCCTTGTAGTCTCCGGAGAGCGGGCTGCTGCCGCTGACGTGCCAGACCACGTCGTCGGCCATGAGATCGCTGACCGTTGCCATGTCTCCTTTCGCGAAGGCCTCATATGCGCGCCGTGACCGCTGAATGTTGGCGTGTTGCGCTGTCGTAGCCATGGGCATCCTCCTCAGATGGCTAGCACCGGCGGACGCCGCTCCGTCGTCATTTGACGGGGCAGCAGGCACCTTCATCTTGCGCTCGCCCACAGCCATTGTCCAGAGCTGCCAGCGTCACCTCGACGAGGCTCTCAGCGCTTCAGGGCTCGGTAGGTTCTCACCTCGCCGACGATGGCGACCACCGAGGCAACAACAAACACCGCGATGCCGATTAGCAACAAGACCAAACCAATCCAGGCCGAGCGGTCCACGATCTCGAGGCCTATCACCGCGACGCCGACGGCGAGGATCAGGGTCGCGTACACCTTGAAACCGCCCGACGACGCCGCGTAGCCCGGGGCGAGCTCGCCGAGCGAGCGCGAGGTCACCCGACGGATCACGAGATCGCCGGCGCCGCCCACATTAAATAGAAGGGCGATCCCGGCCACGCTGATGAGCACACCGACGACGAGCATTCAGTTACGCGTTCCTTAACGCCGCTTTGCGCGCCATCACGGTCTGGTGTGCATGGTCGCACGGCCGGTCACCCTACGATTCATTGCGTGTCAACCGTCAATCAGGCGCGAGTGCGGAACTTCTGCATCATCGCCCACATCGATCACGGCAAGTCCACGCTGGCCGATCGCCTGCTCGAGTTCACCAACTCGATCAGCCAGCGCGACATGCAGGACCAGGTCCTAGACACCATGGACCTGGAGCGCGAGCGCGGGATCACGATCAAGCTCCAGGCGGTTCGCATGACCTACCCCGCCCGCGACGGTCAGACCTACGAGCTGAACCTCATCGACACGCCGGGCCACGTCGACTTCGCTTACGAGGTCTCGCGGTCGCTCGCCGCTTGCGAGGGCGCGATCCTGGTCGTCGACGCTGCGCAGGGGATCGAGGCGCAAACGCTCGCCAACCTCTACCAGGCAGTTGAAGCGGGGCTCACCCTCGTGCCCGTCGTCAACAAGATCGACCTCGACGCCGCCCAGCCGGAGATGGTCGCCGAAGAGATCGCGGACGTGACCGGAATTCCTCGCGACCAGGTCATCTTCGCCTCCGCCAAGCAGGGCATCGGCACCCAGGACATCCTCGAGGCGGTAATCGCGCGTGTGCCGCCGCCGCATGGCGATCCAGCCGCGCCCTTGCGTGCCCTGATCTTCGACTCGCACTACGACACCTACCGAGGCGTCATCACTTACGTGCGCGTTGTCGATGGCGAGATCATTCCCCGGACCAAGATCCGGATGATGAACACAGACAAGGTCCACGAGGTCGACGAGGTTGGCTGGTTTTCTCCCGGCCACCCAAGACCCGCTGACAAGCTGACTGCCGGCGAGGTCGGCTATGTCACGGCGGCGATCAAGAACGTGACCGACGCCAGGGTCGGCGACACGATCACCACGGCCGAGAATGGCGCGGCGACCCCGCTGCCCGGCTACCGGCAGGTCAAGCCCATGGTTTTCGCCGGACTCTTTCCGACGGACTCCGAGCGGTTCGGCGACCTCAAGGAAGCGCTGGAAAAGCTCCAGCTCAATGACGGTGCATTGTCATTCGAGCCAGAGAACTCCGCGGCCCTCGGGTTTGGCTTCCGCTGCGGGTTCCTCGGCCTTCTGCACCTCGAGATCGTCCAGGAACGGCTCGAGCGCGAGTTTGAGCTCGACCTCATCACCACGGCTCCGACCGTGGAGTACCGCGTGACGCTCAAGAAGGGCGGCGTCATCGAGGTCGACAATCCCGCTCTCATGCCGGATCCCACGATGATCGAGTCGATCGCCGAGCCTTTCGTGAAGCTTTCGATCATCGTTCCTTCCAACTTCGTCGGCCCGATGATGGAGCTATGCCAGGAGCGGCGCGGCACCTTCAAGCACCTGGAGCACAGGCCCGGCGATCGAGTCGTTATCGAGTACGAGATGCCGCTCGGCGAGATCATCCATGACTTCTACGACCAGCTCAAGTCGCGATCCAAGGGATATGCGTCGATGGATTACGAGATGATCGGCTTTCGCGATGGCGATCTCGTCAAGCTCGACGTGCTCGTGGCCGGCGAACCGGTGGACGCGCTGTCCCTGATAGTGCACCGGAGCAAGGCGCAGATCCAGGGCCGCAAGCTGGTCGAGAAGCTGAAGACGATCATCCCGCGCCAGATGTTCATAGTTCCGCTCCAGGCGGCAATTGGAGGGAAGGTGGTCGCGCGCGAGACGATCCCGGCGATGCGAAAGGATGTGCTTGCCAAGTGCTACGGCGGCGACATCACCCGCAAGCGCAAGCTGCTGGAGAAGCAGAAGGAAGGCAAGAAGAGGATGAAGCGGGTGGGATCGATCGAGATCCCCCAAGAGGCTTTCATGGCCGTGCTAAAGCTTGACTAGGGGCTTAGGGTCCGGAACCACTCCCATTGCTGGGCAAGGCCCTCGCGCAGCGACACGCGCGGCTCCCAGCCCAACCTCTCGCGAGCCAGATTGATGGAGGCGCCCGTGTGACGAGGGTCGCCTCGTGCGGCCGGCAGGTTCTGCCGGCGCACGCTGAGCCCGCTGATCTCTTCCAGCGTCGCCAGCACCTTGTTCACGGTGACGCGGCTGCCACCGCCGAGATTGAAGATCTGGCCGACGACATCGGCGGTCGATGCTTTGATGGTGCCGTCGACTGCATCGGAGACATATGTGAACTCGCGGGTCTGCTCGCCATCGCCGAAGACCTCGATGTCCGCGCCGTCGGTCATGGCCTGCATGAAGCGTGAGAACGCCATGTCGGGTCGTTGACGCGGTCCATAGACGGTGAAGTACCTGACCGAAACCGCGGGAATGCCGAAGTTTCTGGTGTAGAGGTGCGTGAGGTGCTCGGCGGCGAGCTTGGTCACGCCATAAGGCGACACCGGGCGTGGCAGCGCGGTCTCCTTCGTCGGAAATCGCTCAGCGTCGCCATAAACCGAAGAGCTCCCCGCAAACACGAAACGCTTGATTGGAGCTTCCTTCAAAGCCTCGAGCAGGCGCTGGGTGGCGATCACGTTGTCGCGGACGTAGCGGTCGAACTGGCTGCCCCAGCTGGGCCGCACCCCCGGCTGGCCAGCGAGGTGGTAGACGACGGCGGCGCCGTCGAGCAGGGGAGCGAGATCCGCGTCCACAAGGTCGGCCGCCGCGAATCGGAACCTGTCGCTGCTTCTTGACGTCTCGAGGTTCTGTTCCTTCCGCGACCTCTCGTAGTAGTCGGTGAAGCAATCGATGCCGACCACCTCGTGGCCCGCAGCCAGCAACCGCTCGCTCAGGTGAGATCCGATAAATCCGGCGGCGCCTGTGACGACGACTCTCAAGTTGACTCAACCCTATCCTGAATCAGAAATGAGCCGGTTCGAAGCGTGGCTGGCCGATTCGGGGGTCGGCATCGCCGTCAAGCAATTTCCAGCGGGCACGCGCACAGCCGTCGATGCCGCGAACGCGATCGGATGCGAGGTCGGCCAGATCGTGAAGTCGCTGGTCTTTGTGGCAGCCGGGAGACCGGTGGTCGCGTTGGTCAGCGGCGCGAACCGGCTGGACGAAAGCCGGCTCGCTTCGGTGGCGGGAGAGCCGGTCGCGAAAGCGGATGCTGACATCGCTCGGGGCGCGACGGGGTACTCGATTGGAGGCGTTCCACCGTTCGGGCATGCCACAGACGTCCCGGTGTTCATGGACCGCGACCTGCTCAGTCATGGCGTGGTGTGGGCGGCGGCGGGGCGGCCTGACTCGGTCTTCGAGATCTCTCCACAGCGACTTCTCGAGCTCAGCCAGGCCGAGGTCGCCGACCTGAAAGCGAATGCGCCATGAGCTCGATCCTCATCTTCTGCAAGGACTGCGGAAAGCAGGTGCCGAGCTTGGAGGCTCGCGATCAGCTCTGTCTGGACTGCCGCATTCGCAGGTCGGTGGCTGACCTGCGCGACGAGCACGCCCGTTTGTGGCGCAAGCGCGAACGCTACCGGAGCAACCAGGCCAACGTGGAACAGATCCGCCGCCAGATCGCCAGGGTCGAGGATCGAATGGGTGCGCGCATCAAGGAGCTCGTGCCAAACGAACGCCAGGCAACTGACCTGCTCCGCCGCGAGCTCGAGGCGGCGCGTGGCCAGCGCTACACGATCAAGGGAGTCTGACGTTGCTCCCGTTTCAACACCTTTATCTCCACATCCCGTTTTGCAAGCACAAGTGCGGGTACTGCGACTTCAACGCGTACGCCGGAATGGACAGGCTCATGCCGGACTACGTCGGCGCACTCGAGCGAGAGCTCTCGGCTGCGCGCGAACAATTTCCATTCGGACGGCTGGACACCGTCTACTTCGGCGGCGGCACGCCGAGCCTGCTGCCCGCCGAGCTGATGACGAGGCTGCTGCGTTTCATCGGCGCCAACTTCGACCTCGCGCCCGGCGTCGAGGTGACGCTGGAGGCGAATCCCGCGAGCACCGACGAGGCAAAGATGCAGGCGTGGCTCGATGGAGGTGTCAATCGCTTGAGCCTCGGCGTGCAGGGATTCGAACCGCGCGCCCTGGCAGTCCTCGAGAGAAGGACCGATGCGGCGCAGGCCACCCGAGCATTCGGTCTTGCGCGTGCGATGGGAATGCCGAACGTCAGCATCGACCTCATCTACGCCGTCCCATTTCAGAGTCGAGACTCGTGGCTCGAAACGCTTCGGCGCGGGATCGCGCTCGGCCCGGATCACATCTCGACCTATTGCCTGACGTTTGAGGAGGGCACCCTCTTGTGGCGGCGGCGTGCCGAGGGCCGAGTGCCTGAGGTCGAGACCGACCTCCAGTGGGACCAGCTGGATGCAGCTTGCGAAGAGCTGGACCGCGCCGGGTTCGCCAGATATGAGGTGTCCAACTGGGCCAAGGCGGGTTTCGAGTCGCGGCACAACCACGCTTACTGGGGGTGCCGCCCTGTTTACGGGGCCGGAGCCGGGGCTCACTCGTACGCCACAGACGGGAGCGCTTCGCGCCGATGGTGGAACGTGGCGAGGCCGCGCGAGTACATCGCCGCACAGCAGCCAATGGCGGATGGGGAGGAGCTGGCGCCTCGAAAGGCCCGGGGCGAGGCTTTGATGCTCGGGTTGCGGACCGCCGGCGGGATGGACGCGCCCGAGGGTTTCGATCGCGAGCTCGATGAGCTGGTGCGAGATGGGCTGATCGAGCGCCGCGGCGACCGAGTGGTGCCAACCCGGCGGGGGAT
>DATCPW010000262.1:0-3008 GCA_036569865.1 Candidatus Dormiibacterota bacterium | reverse complement strand
ACCTGGCCGCGGCGGAGTTGTTGGTGCGCACGGGTGCCGTGGTGGCGGCGGCCGAGGCTGTTACCGGCCACCTGCTGTGACGCGGACGATTCGCGCGCCTCGCGGCGCGGAGCTCACCTGCCTGGGCTGGTCGCAGGAAGCTGCGATGCGCATGCTCATGAACAACCTCGACCCCGAGGTCGCGGAGCGGCCCGCGGATCTCGTCGTCTACGGCGGCACGGGGAAGGCGGCGCGATCGTGGGAGGCGTTTGACGCGATCGTTCGCGAGCTCAAGGTTTTGAAGGGCGACCAGACCCTGCTGGTGCAGTCGGGCAAGCCCGTCGGAGTTTTCAATACCCACGAGTGGGCGCCGAGGGTGCTCATCTCCAACTCGATGCTCGTCCCCGAGTGGGCGACCTGGGAGGAGTTCAGGCGGCTCGAAGCGCTCGGATTGACCATGTACGGCCAGATGACCGCGGGATCGTGGATCTACATCGGGACGCAGGGCATCCTCCAGGGCACTTACGAGACGTTTGCCGCCATCGCGCGGAAGCGTTTCAACGGCTCGCTGGCCGGAACGATCACGCTCACCGCGGGCCTGGGGGGGATGGGAGGCGCGCAGCCCCTGGCGGTCACTCTCAACGATGGCGTGGCCATCTGCGTGGAGGCGGATGACGACCGCATCAAACGGCGCATCGAGCATCGCTACCTCGATGTCCGCGCCAGCGATCTCGAGCATGCGTTGCGCCTGGCGACCGACGCGAAGGCGGCGAAGCGGGCGCTGTCGATCGGGCTGCACGGCAACGCAGCGGAAGTTTTGCCCGCCCTGGCCGCGCGAGGTTTCGAAGCGGACATCGTCACAGACCAGACCCCTGCGCATGACCCGCTGAGCTACATCCCCGCGGGGCTCAGTCCCGAAGACGCGCAGGAGCTTCGCCTCGACGATCCCGTGGAGTACGTGAAACGCGCGCGAGCGAGCATGGCACGCCATGTCGACGCGATGGTCGAGTTTCTCGATCGCGGAGCCGAGGTGTTCGATTATGGCAACAGCCTCCGCGCCGAGGCGCGCCTTGGGGGCAGCGCGCGCGCATTCGAGTTTCCCGGCTTCGTGCCCGCTTACATCCGCCCTCTCTTCTGCGAAGGTAACGGGCCTTTCCGGTGGGTCGCGCTGTCAGGAGATCCCGCGGACATCGCGGCCACCGATCGCGCCATGGTCGAGGAGTTCTCCGACAATGAGCCACTCGTTCGCTGGATCAAGGCGGCGGGCGAGCGGGTCGCGTTCCAGGGCTTGCCGGCGCGCATCTGCTGGCTTGGGTACGGAGAACGCGCCCGCGCGGGCCTGCGGTTCAATGAGCTGGTCAGGTCCGGTGCCGTCAAAGCGCCGATCGTGATCGGCCGCGACCATCTCGATTCCGGCTCGGTCGCGTCGCCCTACCGCGAGACGGAGGCGATGCTCGACGGCTCGGACGCGATTGCCGACTGGCCGATCCTCAACGCGCTGCTCAACACGTCGAGCGGCGCCTCATGGGTCAGCGTCCATCACGGTGGGGGGGTTGGGATCGGGCGCTCGATCCACGCAGGGATGGTGGTGGTCGCGGATGGCACCGACGAGGCTGCGCGCAAGCTGGAGCGAGTGCTCACCAACGACCCGGGCACTGGCGTCATGCGGCACGCCGACGCGGGATACCAGCGCGCGATCGACGTCGCGCACGAGCGTGGCGTCCACATTCCAATGCCGACCTAATGCCGCGGGATGTTCGACCGAAATGCCAGGGGCAGCGCTTGCGCGGTGCCCGAGGCACCCTGCGGGTTCATCCGGCTAGGCGCCCGATCTCTGCGTTGCCGGCTCCGCTACTCGCTTACAGGTCTATCGACATGCGCGCTCCGTTGCTCGCCGTCGCCTTGACCTCGGGCGCCGATCCGGCGACTTTCGGCCGAACCCCCGCGGCACTAGGTCGTTGAACGGCTCAGGTCTCTGGCACGCCGAGCAGGCCTGGCTTGGACATCGAGCCGAGAACGTTCTCATCGAGGTCGAGAGCGGACGCATCAAGAAGGTGACCGAAGGCGCGAAGGATCCTTCCGGCGCCACCACACTCCGTGGCTGGACGATCCCCGGTCTCGCCAACGTCCACAGCCACGCCTTCCAGCACTCAATGCGCGGCGGCGCCGAATCAGGCGGCGGCAATTTCTGGGAGTGGCGCGAGCAGATGTATCGCGCAGCCGAGGGCTGGACCGCGGCCGCTTACTTGGAACACTGCCGCACGGTTTTTCGCGAGATGCTGAAAGCGGGGATCACCGCGGTTGGTGAATTCCATTACCTCCATGGATTGGGCAACGAGCTCGGCGAGGCTGTGGCGCTCGCCGCGACGCAGGAGGGGATTCGTCTCACCTTGATCGACGCGTGCTACCTGCAGGGTGGAGTGGATGGCCGGCCTCTCGAAGGTGCGCAAAAGTCATTCTCAGACGGCGATGTAGACGCTTGGACGGCGCGGATGGATGACCTCGCTGTCGGAGACGACGTGCGTGTCGGAGCCGCGATTCACAGCGTGCGCGCAGTCGATGCGCCTTCGATGCGAAAAGTCGCCGCATGGGCGCGGAAGCGCAAAGCGCCTCTCCATATCCACCTGGCTGAACAACCCGCCGAGGTGGACGAGTGCATCGTAGTAGAGGGCTGCACGCCCACGCAGCTGCTCGAGCGCGAGGGGATTCTCGGCCCTGATCTGACTGCTGTGCACGCAATTCACGTCGACGAGCAGGACATCACGCTTTTGGGAAGGCACAAAGTTTCGATCGTCGCCTGCACGACCAGCGAGCGCGACCTCGGAGACCGGGTCGGCCCGCTCGGACGCCTGGCTCAAGCTGGGAGTCAGATCTGTGTAGGCAGCGATTCAAACGCTGTCATCGACATGCTCGAGGAGGCGCGAGGGCTCGAGCTCGACCAGCGGCGAGCCACGGGACGTCGCGTGCACCACCAGCCCGGCGATCTTTTTCGAGCAGCGACCATTGGCGGCATGCAAGCGCTGGGCTGG
>DATCPW010000261.1:0-11459 GCA_036569865.1 Candidatus Dormiibacterota bacterium | reverse complement strand
CAGCACATTGGGACTGATCAGGAGGTTCTTGATGTAACGGTGAATCATCGAGTAACTCTGGTCGAGAGGACAGAGCTGTGAGACGTACGGACCCATTCCACAGTCGGCGAAGTCGAGGAGATTCCCGTCGGTGCCCGGCTGCGGCGCGGTCAACGCCACCCTGATGATCGACGTATTTGGAAGATTCTTGCCCCAGTCGTAGATGGCCTTCATGTCGGACAACGACATGTCGGTCGTGATGTTCTTCTGCAGCGCATTCAAGAGTGCAGGCGCCTTCGAGAAACCGTTGACGGAGGTCGTCTTCTTCTTGATCGCCTCCATGATGTCCTGCTGCCGGCGGGCGCGGCCGAAGTCGGACTGCTGAGCCGCCTGAACCGCATGCCTGGACCGCGCCACCTCGAGCGCCTGCTCCCCGTTGAGGTGCTGGCAGCCCGCCTTGAAATGAATCGGGTGGTACCCGCCGTAGTAGTCGGGGTAGGTGGTGTCATCGAGGGCAGTCGTTAGGCAGACATCCACCCCGCCGAGTGCGTTGACCATGTCACGAAATGCAACGAAGTCGACTGCGATGTACCGGTCGAAGTTGAGGCCCGTGATCTTGCTCACCTCATGCTCGGCCGCATGGCCGCCACCGTCGCGGCCGGTGTACGCCTTGGCGACACAACAGATGACGTTTGTGTAAGGCACCTCGTAGGCCGCGTTGATCTTGTTGGCCCACGTGCGACCTGGGCCTTGAAGGTTCATTTTCACGACCATGTCGCGAGGGATCGATGCGAGCACCACTCGGTTGCTGACCGGATCGATCGACACCGCCATGATCGAGTCGGTGAGGTAGGGCGCATCGTTCTCATAGCCGCCCCTGCCGAGCAGAAGGATGTTGACGCGCTGTCCGTGCTTGAGCTTGTAAGCGATGGTGCCCGGCGCCGGCTCGAGCGCTTGCACGACCTCGCCCAATGGATTGAGGTGGTGGCCGGTGGTGGCGGCGATGAAGTCGTCCAGCCGCTTGTAAGTGAGCGTTGCACCGACGAGCACGACGATCAACAGGGCAGCAACGATCATCGCCGGGACCGACCGAGTCAGGCGGTAGGTGACGTTGTAGCGGGATCGCCTGGCCCTTGGCCTGGCCCTAAGCATGCGCACGGGGAGTTTACCGTCCAGGCCCTATGAAACGCCGATGAGGCCCGGGGGGTTACGCAACCCATCGAGCGTGCCTGGTACCAGCCCCTCTCCCCCGAGAGGGGAGAGGGAGGATCAACAGCCGGCTGCCCGGCGACGAATCAGGGAGTAATCGTGTTGCTGCTGGAATGGGAGGCGAGCACGATCGTGAAAATCGCCCAGGCCGCGCTGGCGATAAATCCGACGATCCCGAGGATCAGCCCCGCCAGTGCGAGGCCGCCCCCGCCCACGGTGCCGGCGCTCGCGGCGATCCGCTGGCGTGAGATGAATCCCATGATCGCGGCGGCAGGACCAAGGATGATGCCGAGGCACAGCGGCCAGAAGCAGACCAATGACAGGATGCCGGCGATGAGAGCGCCGATCGCGAGACCGTCGGTCCGACGGCCGGCGACAGCCGCTCCGGCGTAACCAACCGGCGGAGGCGGCACGTACCCTCCGGGCGGCGGCGGCGGTGACGTAAAGCCTCCAGCAGGCGGTGGCGGTGGCGGCGTAAATCCCCCGCCTGGAGGTGGCGGTGGCGACGTAAATCCCCCACCTGGAGGTGGCGGCGGCGGCGTAAAGCCTCCACCGGGTGGTGGCGGTGGCGGCGGCGTAAACCCTCCACCAGGAGGCGGCGGCGGTGGCAAATCGGACATCTAACTCCTCCTTACGCCGCTTCCGCGGCGCACTACCCCTTTTCGAAGCTGCGGATTATCCATGCCTGCATCGCCAGCGCATACGCCGACGTCACCAGAATACCGACGCCACACGCGATTGATCCAATCGAGCCGACGAAGCTGGCGGCGATCAGCATAAGGCCGGCGATCAGAGTGTGGTTCAGATTCGAGCGAGATCGCCGAACGATGGCGCGCACGTCGATTCCGGCGGCCACTCCCGCCTTATCTGTTGCCAGCACGATCGCGGGAATCAGGAATGTAAGACCCAGGCTCAAGACGGTGATCACGCTGAAGCCGACAAGGTTCAAGAGCACCGCGGCCGCAATCAGGCCGCTGTTTGCGGAACCTTGTCCCTGGTTCACCGACAGCGCAAGCGCTGGAACGAAGATCGCGAGGGCGATCACCACGATCACCAGCGTGTAGATAAATTCCACCGCGAAGAGTCGAAGACCCCGGCCGATGTACGACAGGTTGGCCGGCGCAAGCCTCTCCTCCCCCGCCCGCAGCCGGTCCAGCGACGCGAGCATCCACCCAAGTCCGTTGATCGAGCCGATGATCGGAATCAGAAGGGTCAACGCGATGATGAGCAGCTTGGAAACCCATTCGGGATCGCGAAACGGCCAGGCGAAGGCCTCGGTGATCCGATCCACTGGTCCTAGCCGAGGGTCGGCGTGGTCGAGAACGGCTCTGGGCTAGGCAGGCTCACCGCAACAGCGATCTCGCGATGACCACTCGCTGAATCTGATTGGTGCCTTCGTAGATCTGCGTGATCTTCGCATCGCGCATCATTCGCTCTACCGGGTAATCCGAGATGTATCCGTAACCGCCCAGCAGCTGCACGCAGTCAGTGGTCACCCTCATCGCCATGTCCGATGCGAACAATTTGGCCATCGCTGCGATCTTGGTCAGGTCGGGAGCTTTTTCGTCCACCTTGGTGGCCGCTCGATAAACGAGATGTCGCGCGGCTTCGATCTGCGTGGCGATGTCGGCGAGCATGAACTGGATGCCCTGGAAGCTGGCAATCGGTTGACCGAACTGCTTTCTTTCCTTGACGTAGTTCAGCGCGTAATCAAATGCGCCCTCCGCGATTCCAAGGGCTTGCGCTCCGATGCCGGGCCGCGATCGGTCGAGCACGGCCAGGGCGAGCTTGAAGCCCGTGCCTTCATCGCCCAGCCTGTTGGCAACCGGAACCTTGACGTCCTCGAAAACCAGCTGCGCTGTCGGAAAGCCGCGAATGCCGAGCTTGTGCTCGAGCTTGTCCGACTTCCATGGACTGGTCTCGCGTTCGAGCACGAAGGCCGAGATGCCACGCTGGTTCGCCTCAGGATCGGTCTGCGCGAAGACGACAAGTGTTCCGGCAATGCTGCCTCCGCTGATGAACTGCTTGGTGCCATTCAGCACGTACTCGTTGCCATGGCGAACGGCGCGCGTTTTCATCGCTGCGGCGTCGGAGCCGCTACCCGTTTCCGAAAGGGCGTAAGCGGCAACTTTCTCTCCGGAGGCCAGCGGCGGGCACAGCCGATTCTTCTGCTCCTCCGTGCCTGCGACCAGGATGGGATATGCGCCGAGTGCCTGGACAGCCAGGATCAGCGATGAGGTCGCGCACGCTTTGGCGATCTCCTCGATGCCCATGCAGATCGACACGCTGGAGCCGGAGATCCCGCCGTACTGCTCCGGGAAGGGGATGCCCAGGATGCCGTTCTTCGCGAACAGCTTCTCGATGTCCTTCGGGTATTCAGATTTCTCGTCGATTTCCGCGGCCCGGGGGGCGACCTTGTCCTGAACGAGCTCGCGGATCGTGTCCCTGATCGCGATCTGCTCTTCCGAGAACTCGAAATCCACGGGGTGAGCTTAGCTGAGCAACTCGCGGGCAATGACGATGCGTTGAACCTGGTTTGAGCCCTCGTAGATCTGCAACGCCTTAGCGTCCCGCACGTGGCGCTCGAATGGGCTTCCACCAAAAACGCCCTCGTCCCCTGCCAGCTGCGCTCCGTCAAGCGCCAGATCCATGGCCGTATCTGTGCAGTGGAGCTTCGCCATCGACGCCTGCCGGGTGAATGGCTGGCCCCGGCTGCACAGCCAAGCAGCGTGGTACGCGAGCAAGCGCGCCGACTCCAGCCGCGTCGCCATGTCAGCGAGCTTGAACTCGTCACCCTGCGCCCTATCCCGCTCGAGAAGCACTGAGCGCGACTCATCGACCGCCGCCTGTGCGATCCCCAGCGCTTGACCCGAGATGCCGATCCGGCCAGAGTCGAGAGCCCGCATGGCGACGGTGAAGCCCTGCCCTTCCGCCGCGAGACGGTTGGCAGCCGGCACCACCACGTCTTCGAGGACGAGCTCGCCTGTTGGCGAGCCGCGCAATCCCATCTTCTTGAAGAGCTGCCCGACGCGAACGCCGGGAGTGTCTGCTGGCACAACAAAAGCGCTGATTCCGGCAGCACGCTGATCCTCGCGACCGGTCCGAGCAAACACGATGTATAGGCCGGCCCGTCCAATCGTGGTTATGAAAACCTTCGTGCCGTTCAGGACGTACCGGTTGCCGTCGCGCCGAGCGCTCGTCTGGAGTGAAGCCGCGTCCGACCCCGAAGCGGGCTCGGTCAGTGCGAAGGCGCCCAACAGCTCGCCAGAGGCGAGCGGCGGCAGCCACTTTCTCTTCTGCTCCTCGGTGCCGAAGAGAAGGATCGGTTCGCTACCGACGCTGGTGTGGACGTCGACGATGACCGAGGTGGAGGCGCATGCCTGGGCCAGCTCTTCGATGCAGACTGCAAAGGCGATCGCATCAAGGCCTGCCCCGCCATATTCCTGTGGAATCAGCACGCCCATCAGCCCGGCTTCCTTGGCCGCCTCGATGGCTTCATCGGGGAACCGATGGTCGCGATCGACCTCGGATGCATGCAGTCGGACCACGCCCTGCGCCACTTCGCGGACGGCGTCTCGGAAGCTAGCGTGCTGGGGCGCCAGATCCAGGTCCACTGACGGCAAACTAGAATAAGGAATCGGCCATGGAAGCTGGACCTAGATACCTCGAAGGCACGACAGTCGGGAGCGGACGCGACATCATCGGGGTGCGGCGCGATCGCATCGCGGACATCATCAGCACGGGTCGCGAGATCATCTCGAGGGCCAAGGCCGAGAAGCTGCTGCCCGAGACGATCACCGGCGCCACCGCGGCGCTCTTGGTCACCATCGCGGGCTATGGCGAGCCTTTGTCAGAAGGACAATGGCGCGAGCTCGCCGGAGTCGTGGGGGGCATCATGCGTGACAACACGTACGCGGACCTGGCCCGCCTTCGGACGTTGATCACCCAGGAGCAGTTCTTCAACGTGGCACGCAACCAGGGTTATGGTCGTTTCATCCGGCGGCTCGACGACGGTCGCTGGGTGTGCGAGCTCGCCCCCAAGCTGGAAGACCTCCCTGACGAATAATCGCCTGGTCTCAGCGCTGCGGTCGCGGCCGATGCGCGTGGTGGTCGCGGCGATCTTCACTGTCGTGATTCTCAGCCCGGCCGGAGTGGTCTTCGCTGTCGTGTGGACGACCCCTTACCTGAGCACGTCGACGCCTGTCCAGGAAGCCGCTCCAACGGGACCTGTACGAGTTCTGCCCGCGCCGGACGTCCAGCCGGGCGGACTGCCCCCGACGGCCGTGAACGTCTACGCCAACATCATGTCGGGCGTCGTGCCATGCCCACTGTGCAAGCTCCCGCCTCGCGTCTACGTTCCCAACAGCGGAGCCGGAACGGTGGACGTGATCGACCCGCTCACGTTCAAGGTCATCGACCACTTCGCCGTCGGCTCGATACCGCACCACATCGCCCCCGCCTGGGACATGAGCGCGCTCTACGTCGACAACGAGGGCTCGAGCAGCCTGACGAAGATCGACATCCACACGGGCAAGCCAGCCGGCACGATCTCGATTCCGTTTCCGTACAACCTCTACTTCACACCTGACGGCACCAAGGCCATCGACGTCGTCGAACGGCTCCAGCGGATCGAGTTCCGCGACCCGCACCATGGGTGGCGGCTGTTGGGTTCCGTGGCGATCCCCTGGGCCGGA
Organism: Candidatus Dormiibacterota bacterium; assembly: GCA_036569865.1. Taxonomy (GTDB): domain Bacteria; phylum Chloroflexota; class Dormibacteria; order Dormibacterales; family Dormibacteraceae; genus Palsa-872. The sequence goes on along the minus strand of DATCPW010000261.1, from coordinate 5,577 downwards.
GCTGATCACCTCGACTTCAGCGCCGACGGCAGCTATCTGATGATCTCGACCGAGTACACGGGGATGCTCGCCAAAGTCGACGTCATTCACATGAAGCTCGTCGGCGCCGTTCACGTCGGCGGGCTGCCGATCGACGTAAGGCTGTCACCAGACGGGAGCGTGTTCTACGTGACCAACCAGGGACGTATGGGGGTGTCAGTGGTCGACCCCATAGCAATGAAAGAGATCAAGTTCATCCCTACAGGTAAGGGTGCGCACGGGCTCCAGGTCTCTCGCGATACCAAATTGCTGTATGTGTCGAACCGGCTCGAAGGGTCGTTCTCGGTCATCGACTTCGCGACCCAAAAGGTCGTCGCCAAGTGGTTCATCCCCGGCGGTGGCAGCCCCGACATGCTGCAGCTCAACCCGGCCGGCACGCAGCTGTGGGCGTCAGGCCGCTACAACGCCACGGTGTACGTGATGAGCACTGTCACCGGCAAGCTGCTCGCGAGAATCCCGGTCGGCTCGGAAGACCACGGGCTCACCTACTTCCCCAATGTCGGCCTACATAGCCTCGGCCATAACGGGGTATATCGCTAGAAATCCAAGAGGAAACCAGTCGGTTTCCTCTCGGCGCCAGGCGCTTCGCGCGTGGCTGCTCTCCTTCCCGGGATTGGATTAATTACGAATTGGTTTCTCCACGCCACGATCGGGAGCAACTCAAACAAAGTCACGGCCGGGGGGACCCCGGCCAACCCTGCCACGCTACGCCTCGAAACCCTGCCCCGGCCAACCCTGCCGCGCTGGTGGGTCCGATTTATCAGCAGCCGAGCAGGCGCGCGATCAGCATTCGCTGAACTTCGGATGTGCCTTCGCCGATCTCGTTGATTTTGACGTCGCGCCAGTAACGCGCGACCGGATAGTCCTCCATGAAGCCGTAACCGCCGTGGATCTGCACGGCCTGGTCGGCGGCTCGCTTCGAAGTCTCTGACGCGTAGAGCTTGCACATCGCTGCGAGCATCCTTGCCTCGTCGGTCGTCTCGCCTTCCGTGTTCATGTAGGTCACCGCGGCGCGATACACCATCGTGCGGGCGATCTCGGTTTCCATCGCCATGTCGGCGAGCTTGAACTGCACCGCCTGGTGCTTCGAGATCGGAACGCCAAACGACCTGCGCTCCTTGGCATATGAAAGCGATGCGTCGAGGCAGGCCTGGGCGAGACCCACTGACAGCGCGGCGATGGCGATGCGACCGCCCAGCAATGTGTGGAGGAACTGCCGGTAGCCGCCGCCTCGCGCACCCAGGAGGTGGTCTTCGGGGACAGCGCAGTCTTCGAAGCTGAGCGGGTGCGTGTCGGACGAGTGCCACCCGAGCTTGCGATAGGACTCGAGCACGTGGTACCCGGGCGTGCCCGTGGGAACCATGATTGCGCTGATCTCAGGCCTACCGCCGTTGGCTTTGGCCGTAACCGCGGTGACAGTCACCCCCGCGGAGATGTCGGTCCCGCAGTTGGTGATGAACTGCTTCGCGCCATTGACGACCCAATTGCCATCACGCAGCTCGGCGCGCGTCTTCGTCGCACCCGCGTCTGAACCCGCTTCAGGCTCGGTCAACCCGAATGACCAGAGCGTGCGACCCGCGAGCAGATCCGGGAGCCACCTCTCCTTCTGCTCCTTGCTGCCGAAATCGTGAATCGGCGCGGCGCCAAGGCATACTGCCGCCTCGAGCGTGATCCCCACGCCGGTGTCCGCGCGCGATATCTCCTCGATCGCCAGGCAGAGGGAGAGAAAGTCGCCACCCGCGCCGCCGTACTCCTCGGAGAAGGGAAGGCCGAAGAGCCCAAGCTCCCCCATCTGGCGGACGATGTCGTACCCGAACTTGTGGTGGCGGTCCAGCTCCTCTGCGGCGGGAGCCACAACCTCGCGAGCGAAGTCACGACACACGTCGCGAATCGCCTGCTGCTCAGAGGTCAGCTGAAAGTCCAACCCACCAATCCTTACACGCCCAGCGGGTGCGCGTAGCGACCTCAGTTGCCGAGGACGAAAACCTTTAGCGCCCAGCTGATCGCCACCAGGGACACGATCCAGATTGTGAGGAGGCGCCATTGGCGCGAGCTGAGGTTGAGCGACCAGCTTCGCCCGCTCACCATTCCTGCCGCCAGGCCGATCACCCCGACCACGCTGCCCGCAAACAGTGCGGGACCCAGGGGATAGAGGCGGACGGCGTCAGCCACATCCCCCTGCCACATGTACGCGAAGGCTCTGGTTCCGCCGCAGAAGGGGCACGGGTGGCCCGTGAGGTAGAAGAACGGGCAGGGCGGCAGGACCCAGTGGCCGACGTGGAGAGCCCAGTAGATGCGGGTATATACCAGCCACAGCAGCAGACCGCCGATCAGAGAGATGTCGCGTATCCGATCTCCGGGCCCAGGCCTCGTGATCGAGATCGGGATCGCCACGCGTCTGAAAGGGCTCACCATTGGAGGCTCTATCGCAGCAGGCCGACGATGTCGTCGGTGGTCTCGGCGACGGCGACGCCGGCCTTCTGGAACGCCTCCACCTTGCTCTTGGCAGTGCCGCGATTGCCCGAGACGATCGCGCCGGCGTGGCCCATGCGCTTGCCCTCGGGCGCGGTGCGCCCGGAGATGAAGGCCACGGTCTTGAGCCTGGTGCCTGCGCCCAACAGCTCGGCCGCCCGCTCCTCGTCGCTACCCCCGATCTCGCCGATCACCACGAGGTGCGTTGTCGAAGGGTCCTTTTCGAAGAGCTCGACAACATCCTTGAACGTCAGCCCCAGGACAGGGTCGCCGCCGATACCGACGATGGTGGACTGCCCCATGCCGGCCGCGGTCAGGGCGGAAGCCACCTCGTACGTCAGCGTGCCGCTGCGCGAAACAAGGCCGACCGGACCCGCGCTGGTAATGCGTTGGGGAATGATGCCGATCTTGCCCACGCCCGGGGTGATGAGCCCGGGGCAATTGGCGCCGATCAGTCGCGCGGACGGATAGCCGCGCAGGAAATCCTTGACCTTGATCATCTCCTGGATCGGAATGCCCTCGGTGATGCAGACGATCAGGTTGATGCCCCCGGCGGCAGCCTCCATGATCGCGTCGGCTGCAAACGGAGGGGGAACGAAGATGCCGGATGCATTCGCCCCTGTGGCTTTGACCGCGTCGGCCACCGTGTTGAACACAGGAAGTCCAAGGTGCGTCGTCCCACCCTTGCCCGGGCTGGTCCCGCCCACCACCTTCGTGCCCATTTCGAGCATCTGGCCCGCGTGGAAGGTGCCTTCTCGGCCAGTGATGCCCTGCACGATCACCCGCGTCGACGAATCGAGAAGAATGCTCATACTCTCGCCCTCGTCAGCTCGACGATCTTTTGCGCGGCTTCCCAGGCGCTGGCTCCGGGCTCGATGCCGTTCTGCTTGAGTATCGCGCGACCCTCTTCCTCGTTGGTGCCGCTCATCCGCACCACGAGCGGCAGCTTCATCTTCAGGTTGTCTCGCGCTGTGACCAGGCCTCTCGCGACCTCGTCGCCGCGCGTGATGCCGCCGAAAACGTTCATCAGCACGCCCCTGACGCGCGGGTTCATGAGGATCACAGCGAGTGCGTTCTCCACCACCTCGGCTTTGGCGCCGCCGCCGATGTCGCAGAAGTTGGCAGCGTTGCCACCGGCCCTCACAACGAGGTCAAGCGTGTTCATGCAGAGCCCGGCGCCGTTGCCGATGATGCCGATGTCGCCGTCGAGCGAGACATAGGTCAGTCCGCGCTTCTTGGCTTCGACCTCATACGGATCGCCCTCCAGGACCGAGCCGTAGCGCTCCTCGAGGTCCTTGTGACGCCATGCGGCGTTCTCATCTGTCTCCAGCTTCGCGTCGCCCGCGATGATCTCGCCCTTCGTGGTGACGACGAGCGGGTTGATCTCAGCCGTGACGGCATCCAGCCCGGGGATCGCTCTGTACAGCTTCCTGATCAGCGCGGTCAGCGGTCGAGCCAGCTCACCGAGGCCGGCATCGAAAGCCAGCTGGTTGAGCTCGAAATCAAGCGGGCCCCTCCAGGGGTTTGGATGCAATCGCGCTATCGACTCCGGCGCCTCCTCGGCAACCTGCTCGATGTCCATGCCGCCCTTGGCGGACAGCATCAGGATGTTGTTGCGCGCATCGCGATCGACGGTGAAGCCCAAATAAATCTCACGTTGGATGTCGAGTGCGGTCTCGCAGTAGACCAGGGGCACCTTGAATCCCTTGATGTCCATCCCGATGATCTGGGCCGCTGCCTTGCGGGCCTCGTCGGGCGTTTTGACAAGCTTGATGCCGCCGGCTTTCCCCCGGCCCCCAACGGGGACCTGGGCTTTGATCGCCACGGGCCCAAGCTCCTCGCAGGCCTGCGCCGCCTCGTCAGGAGTTCGCGCCACCTTCCCTGGCGGGATCTGGATGCCGAGCGACGCGAGCACCTCTTTTGCCTGGTACTCGAGGAGCTTCATCGCGTGGTCAAGAGTACCCGCCTCGGACTATTCAGACGGCCGCGGCCTGAAAACCACGATCACAAATACACCGCCAAGTAGAAATAGCCCAATCCCCACAAGGCGGAGGCTTGAAAACGCGAAGGTCTCGATGAATGCGGCAGCCTGCAGCGCCGCGCCGAGGCCCATCACAATCAGCGCGGTCCCAAATCCTCTTTCGCGTCCGATCGGTGGGTATTGAGATTTCATCCACGTTGGCCTCCGGCCGGTAATCGCCATCCACGCCCCTTGAACCATCACCATCGCGGCAACCACGAGCAAGACCAAGCCGACTACGCCGTACGCGCTGCTCACAACGGGATGTTGCCGTGCCAGCGCGGATTCCGGCGGCGCTCCTTGCGCGAGGCGATCTTCAGCGCGCGAATGAGCTCGCCGCGCGTGCGGCCCGGCTCGATGACGTCATCGATGTATCCGCGCTCCGCCGCGACGTACGGATTGGCGAACCGCTCCGTGTAGTCGGTGACCAGCTCGCGCCTCCGGGCGACCGGATCGATGGCAGCAGCAAGCTCGCGGTGGAAAACTATGTTCACTGCACCCTCCGGTCCCATCACGGCGATCTCGGCAGTCGGCCAGGCGACGTTGAAATCCGCCCGGATGTGCTTGGAGCACATGACGCAGTAAGCGCCTCCGTATGCCTTGCGAGTGATGACGGTGAGCTTCGGCACGGTTGCCTCGCTGTACGCGTAAAGCAGCTTGGCGCCGTGCCTGATGATGCCGCCGTACTCCTGCGCGGTGCCAGGCAGAAAACCCGGCACGTCGACGAACGTGACCAGGGGGATGTTGAAGGCGTCGCAGAAGCGAACGAACCGTGCTGCCTTCACAGACGCGTTGATATCGAGAGCGCCCGCCATGACCTTGGGCTGGTTGGCGACCACGCCGACCGAGTGGCCGTCCAGGTGGGCGAACCCCACCACGATGTTCATTGCGAAGTACGGCTGCATCTCGAAGAACTCGCCATGATCGACGACCATGCCGATGACGTCCTTGATGTCGTACGGCTCTTTGGGGTTGTCCGGAATCACGGTGGCGAGGCCAGGCGCGGCGCGCTCCGGGTCGTCGGTTGCGGGCAATGTCGGCGCCTG
>DATCPW010000260.1:0-5431 GCA_036569865.1 Candidatus Dormiibacterota bacterium | reverse complement strand
ATCGAGGTCCACAGGCACAGCGACGAGCCCGTGCGCTTCGATGACGCGGACCATGTCCGGATGCGTGATCGCGGACACGAGGACCTCGTCACCGGCGGCAAGGTCGAGCGCATCGAGGAGCAGGTGGAATCCTGAGCGGACAGAGCGGCACGCGATGCCGTTCCCGGAAGGCGCCCAATCGCCGACCAGGCGGGTGCTCAACTTTTGTCGGTCCCGAGCCCAGATACAGGCCGACAGCGCATATACAAGCTGCCCAGAGCCGATGTCGAGGCGGTGCCGCGAGTGCAAGGTCAACATGCCAGCAAAGGTCGCTCTGACCGGGTATCAGGATCAGTCCCGGATGGGTCTCACAATCGGTCTCAAATTTCATCCGGATCTTGGCGACATTCAGGGGTATCGTTTGCCGCGAACCGTCGGTGGAACTGTGAAAGCCGTACGCAGCCTGCTCGACGACCCCCGCGTGTTCGACGCGGTGGTAGTTGTTCTCGCCACGTGGTTCTTGCTCTCGGCATACGTGGTCGCATGGGCCTACGTCATAACTGCTCAGGGCTTGCCGGTCGTGGCATCGGAAGGCCTCGTCGGCGTCAGCGCCTCCTGGTTCGGACTGACAGGGTTCCTGTTCTTCGCGTTCGGGCGGGGGCTCGGTCGGGGCCGGCCCTGGAACGGCGCGCTACCAGACGGCTACGTCGGCACTCTTGCGGCGGCCCTCGTGTTCGGCGCGGCGTGGATCGCCGACGCTTCTTTCTGGGCGCCCTTCATCTCGCACAGCCAGATCGGGCTGCAGGCCTTGTTCACCCCTCCCCACCTGGTCGAGATCGCCGCCTCGGCGGTGATGATGAGCGGCCCGGTCCGTGCTGCTGCCCGTCGCGGGGAAACGACAGCCAGCGCGGTGCCGCTGTTGTCTGTGGCCCTCCTTCTATCTGTGCTCACTTTCGCAACCCAGTTCGCCCACCCGCTGATCGACCCGTGGGCATCGCGATCATTCAGCTACAGAGTCGAGCTGCAGGCGATTGGGCTGTCCTGGGTCGCCGACAACCTGGGGGTGGCTTCGGTCCTGGCCCAGTCCGCGATCCTCGTGGCCACAGGCCTGCTGCTGAACAGCGCTTTCCGGCTGCGATTCGGCTCGTTGACTTTCGTGTTTGCCGTCAACGGCGTCTTCGTCGCCATCACCAAGCAGACCTACGAGCTCCTGCCGGTGGCGATTCTGACTGGGCTCGCCGGCGATGTCTGGCTGTGGTGGGGCCGCCGCTGGCCGGGCCGGCGCGGCGCGTCGCTAGGAGCCGTGATCAGCGGCTCCTTCGCGCTCTTGTCGATGCTGGCGATCGCGCTTCTGCCTGGCGGGCTTGCGTGGAGCTTCTCCCTGGCCTCGGCCGTCATGCTGGCCGCGATGCTGCTGGGCTGGCTCATGGGGCGGCTGCTGCCCGCCGGACTGCCATTCGCCATGGTGCTGCTGCCAACCCAGATCCCGGGGGAGCCGCCGGAGGTGCATTGGACGAGGGATCCGGAGAGTGTGATCCGGCCGGTGCTCGTGAAGACGGCGCTCGACGACCTGGGAACGCCCGAGAGGCTGGGACGCAGCCCGCTCGCCCTCCTGCCAGGCGTCTCACGCGGCGGCTCGGCCGCCAGCGATCTGCGTTCCCTTCTTGTCGACGTGATCGGCGAGCTGGCCGCCTCCTCGGCGCCGCGCGACGCCGAAGCCGGGCACCTACTGCTTGACTATTACGTCAAGAAGGTCGGCAGCCACGAGGTGATCATGGAGCGCCTGCATCTCTCGCGCCCCACTTTCTACCGACGCCTGCAGAGGGGATTTGCCCTGGTCGCCGAGCGCCTGGACGAGATGAGCGAGTTCGCCCATCGAGTCCCGGTCAGGGATTGAGACCCTTTTCGAGACGAAAGGAGACTGACCTCGACACCCGCTCGGCCCGAATGTATCGGTCATGGACCGGACACGCGTAGCGTCGATCACCGTCGAGCACCTGACCACCCTGGGCGTGATCGCGATATCAATCGCGGCGCTGGTCACCGCCGCGCGATTGCGTCCCGGCCCTTGGACTGTCGTGGCGGGACGCACGCTGGCTCTGGTCATCCTGATCAACGAATGCGGATGGTGGGTGTGGCTGGCGGGGCAACACACGTGGTCCGCAAGCTATGCCCTTCCCCTGCAGCTCTGCGACGTCGTCGCGTTCGTCGCGGCGGGAGCCCTCTGGTTCCGCCATCCGCTGCTCGTCGAGCTCACATATTTCTGGGGCCTGGCAGGCACGGCGAACGCTCTGATCAGCCCTGATCTTCCAGACCACTTTCCGAGCTACCTCTTTCTTCAGTACTTCATCGCCCACGCCGCGATCGTTGCCGCCGCGCTGTTCCTCGTGATCGGCTTGCGAATCGCACCAAGACGTGGGGCCGTGCCGCGCGTCGTCGCGCTCACCCTGGCGCTTGCGGCGCTTGACGCCGGCGCGAACGTTGTCACCGGCGGCAACTACATGTACCTACGCCACACGCCCGGCGTGGCCAGCCTTCTCGACCTGATGGGCCCGTGGCCGTGGTACATCGTCGGGGCCAGCGTCCTCGCGCTCGTGATCTTCATCTGCCTCGACCTCCCGTTTGCGATCAGCAGTCGCCGGCCATCGCCCGGGCGCGCCGCCGCTCGAGCAGCGGTGACTCCGCCATGACCGACGGTTCATTCCTGTCGGATCCCGAGAGGGAAACGCTCGAAGCTGTCTGCGATGCCCTGGTGCCGTCGATTCATGGTGCCGGCACAGACCCCGGCGGCCTGCGCGATCGGAGCGGCTCGGCTGGAGAGGTTCGTAGTTGATATTGAGCGCCGCGGGGTGATTGCCAACCGGCTGCCCCTCTATTCCGCTCACCAGATGGGGAGCTGCCGGCTTGGTGCTGATCGGAAGACGTCGGTCGCGGATCCTTATGGCGAGGTGCACGGCGTCAAGGGGCTTTTCATCGCCGACGCCAGCGGTTTTCCGACCGCATCAGGAGTCAACCCGATGCTGTCGGTGATGGCGCTCTCATACCGAGTAGCACAGCGAATCGGGCGCTCTTAGTTAAAGTTTCACGCCATGCGGTTGGCCGAGGCGGCGGTTGGGATCGTCATCCTTGCGGTGGCCTTCTACGACGTTTTCCAGTCGGTGGTCTTGCCCAGGCCCTCGATTGGCAAGCTGCGCATCGCGCCCTGGATCCTTCGGCCGCTCTGGGCGACCTGGCGATGGTGGGGCACACGAGAGTCGCGCCTCGACCGCCGCGAGAACAGGATGGGGACGTTTGGCCCGGTCGCGCTGCTGGCCCTGCTTGCCTTCTGGAGCCTGTCGAGCATTCTTGGCTACGCGCTGATCATCGATTCGATCCCGGATCAGATCCAGCCGCCGCCTCAGGACTTCTGGACCTCCCTCTACTTCTCTGCCAGCACCCTGCTGCCGCTGAGCTATGGCGAGATCCTGCCGATCGGCTTCCTGGCGCGGCTGGTGACCATCGCGGAAAGCTCGACGGGAGTCGGCTTGATCGCCCTGGTCATCAGCCTGCTCTTTTCCTTATACGGTTCGTTCCAACGACGGGAAGAGCTCGTCGTCCAGCTCGATGCGCTGGCGGGCGCGCCACCGGCCGGCCTGCAGATTCTCGAGACGGTGGCCAATCACCGCATGCCCGATGAGCTGCGCGCCACGTTAGATGACTGGCGGCGATGGTCGGCGGCGGTCCTCGAGAGCCACCTCGCTTACCCGATCCTCGTGTACTTTCGGTCGAGTCACGACAACGAGGCGTGGCTGAACTCGTTCGGCGCGGTGATGGATGCAGCGACGCTCGTCCTCAGCACCGTGGTCAGCGAGGATGCGACTCAAGGCCACGCGCGGCTGATGTTCAAGGTCGGCAATCACCTGGTAGAAGACCTCGCGTGGTACTTCCGGTTCAAGAACGCGGGCGTTCCGATCGTCGAGCGCCAGGAATTCGACGACGCTCGCGAGCGGCTCCTCACCGCCGGCTATAAATGCCGCGAGGCCGACGTAGCGTGGAAGGAGTTTGCCTCCCTGCGGTCGATGTATGCCTCGACCATCAACCAGCTGGCCGGCCGCCTGGCGATCCTCCCTGCAAAGTGGATCGGCGATCGGTCTTACGTTCCTCACGTGGAGCGAGGCGCGGCTCGCCGCCGGGTCTCAAAGCGAACCCGCTGACGGTCGGCTGATCAGCGCGAGCTGTCGAGCGTTACCACGTTCCCGCCTTACGGAATGCCGGCGGGCGTCCGTCGGGGTCGTAGACGATTCGATAGAACGGCTCGGCCCACAACCTCGTAATGCGCGACGGCGTGATCCGTGGATGTGGCCTCACGCGACCAGGAGGGCGCTCACCCCGACCACCACCCAGGTGCCAGCGTTCAAGCGCGTCCGCGGTGGCATGAAACGTCTCCACCGCCCGGGCCGGATCGAGCAAGTCTCGATCGTCACCTTCGGCGCGGCCGAGATGCTCTCGCCAGAGCTGTAAGCGCAGGTCGCGGGCGTACGTGCGCGCGCCGTCACCCAGGCCCGCCGGATCGAGCGGCTCTCTTGAATCGCGCACCTCATCCAGCACTGCGCATGCGATCTCAGAGTCATGGCTCCACGATCTGCGATTGAAGTTGTCTGACCCCACGGCGGTCCAGACGTCGTCGATCACGCAGACCTTGGCGTGTACGTAAACTGGCACTCCACGCAGGTCCTCGACGTCGAAGATCGCGACGCGGTCCCCGCCCGCCTCGAGGAGAGCTTGAACGGCATGTTCCCTTCCGACCTGGTTCGGAGGGAGGGTTACCGCGCCGGCCTGATCGAAGTATCTGGGGACCACTGCTATCAGGTGCAGCTGGGGGTTGGAGATGAGAGCGTCGACGAATGGCCTCATCACGTCTTTCGACCAGAGGTATTGATCTTCGACGTAGATGAGCCGGCGAGCGCGCCGCAAAGCCTTCAAATATGCGCGCGCGATGCTGCGCTCGCCGTTGGGGGCAAATGGATAACCCCGCGGACGGCGGCCGTACGTGCGCAACACCTGGACCGAATGGGTTCCCCGCGCCGGCGGGTCCGGCGCCATCGGCGGCAGCGTGCTCGCCTTACGGTCCGTCCGGCCAAGCACGTCATGGAGTACCCCGACGGGGTCTCGACTGAGCGGGCTTCGGTCCGCCCACCTCTCGCGAAACGTGAAGTCCAGGTCTCCGACAGCCGGGCCCTGGATTGCCACCTGGACGTCGTGCCAGGGTGGGGTCGCTCCATACAGGGGCGCCATCGGCTGGCTCTGCGGGTCGCCGAGATGCAGTGCATCGTCACGGCGGCTATGACAGAGGTCGATCCCGCCAACAAAAGCGACATCGGCTGCAGTCCCTTCCCCACGGCGGATGACAACCAGCTTCTGGTGATGGGAGCCGCCGAGCCGTACGCGCTGGTCGAGAAGAATCTCGCCTCCT
>DATCPW010000259.1:0-10403 GCA_036569865.1 Candidatus Dormiibacterota bacterium | reverse complement strand
GGCACTTCGCTGTACGGGATCTGCTTGAGGAAGTGCGTGATCAGGTTCAGATGGGCCGCGCGCTTGTTATCAGTCTCGACGACGTGCCATGGCGCCTCTTTGATGTCGCTGAACTTGAACATCTTGTCCTTGGCCTCGGAGTAGTCGACCCAACGCGCGCGAGCCTGCAGATCCATCGGGCTTAGCTTCCACCGCTTGCTCGGGTCCTTGATACGCGCCTTGAACCGGCGCTCCTGCTCCTCGTCGCTCACGGACAGCCAGTACTTGATGAGGACGATTCCAGACCTCACAAGCATCCGCTCGAACTCGGGGCACGCGCGCTTGAACTCCTTGTACTCCTCGTCAGTGCAGAAGCCCATGACGCGCTCGACACCCGCGCGGTTGTACCAGCTCCGATCGAACAGGACCATCTCGCCTGCCGAGGGCAGGTGCTCCACGTACCGCTGGAAGTACCACTGTGTCCGCTCTTTCTCAGTCGGGGCGGTGAGGGCCACCACCCGGCAGAACCGAGGGTTGAGCAACGCCGTTATCCGCTTGATGATGCCGCCCTTGCCTGCGGTGTCGCGCCCTTCGAATATCACCACCACTCGAAGGTTGTGGTGGCGGATCCACTCCTCGAGCTGAACGAGCTCCACCTGCAGCCGCCGAAGCTCCTTCTCGTAGTTCTTTTTCTCGAGCTGCTTCGGCGACGCGGCGCGCTTCGCGGGTTTTGCCTTTCGCTTCTTCATGTCAGCCTTTGTTTCAACCATTTCGGAGCGTGCGTAGGCTACTCCGCGACAGGCCAAAAGTCAGCGCGCACTCGCGTCTTGACTGATCATGGGAGAGGTGAAAGCCCTGATCTGGCGCGGCCCGAACTGGATGACAGTGGACGAGGTTCCCGCGCCACGGCCGAAGGCCGGAGAGGCCCTCGTGCACAGCGAGGCGACGGGCATCTTCGGTGCCTGAATCGCTTGCGGGCAAGGTCGCCATCGTCACGGGCGGCGGCACGGGTATCGGCGCGGCCATCGTCGCCGGCCTCACAGAGGCGGGCGTCACCTGCCACGCGATCGGACGCCGCGGACCGGTGAAGCTCGACGTCACGGATCAGCCGGCAGCTCAGCGTTTCGTCGATTCGCTGGGCCGCCTGGACATCCTGGTTTGCGCCGCGGGTGACAACGTGCCGCGGCGCCGCCTCGAGGAGATCACTCCTGAGGTGTGGAATCACCTCATCGCAGTCAACCTCAGCGGAGCGTTCTACTTCATCAACGCCGGGCTGCACAAGCTCCGCGCGGCGCGCGGCGATGTCCTGCTGATCGGCAGCGTCTCCGGCCACTGGCCGGACCTCAGCGGCCCGGCCTACGCGGCGAGCAAGGCGGGCATGAGCGCTCTGGCCGCCGCGGCAGGCTTCGAGGAGCACATGAATGGCGTGCGCTTCTCGGTGATCAAACCGGGCCTCGTCAACACTCCGATTTTGCTCAAGCGGCCGAGTCCGCCTCCGCCCGAGCTCGTTGACGCAATGCTCAGCCCAGAGGATGTCGCGGAGGCCTGCTTGATGCTCTTGAAGCTCCCACGCCGAGCGCACGTCCCGGAGCTGACCATCCTGCCGACCAGGCTCCAGGCCCTCGGCAAGACGTCGGTGCCGTACCCCAAGCCCGCTCCCGAGTAGGCGCCGTGGCCTCGGGCGGATATGTCGTCGCCCTCGACGTGGGCAGCTCGTCCGTCAGGGCGATCCTCCACGACCTACGAGCGCGGTCTATCCCGGGCGCCGAGGTCCACATCCCGCATACCGCGCGCGTGCGGCCCGACGGTACCGCCGAGGTCGATGCCGAGGTGCTGGTCTCGCTGGTCTCGCGGGCTGTCAGCGGGGTTCTTGCGCTGGCGGGTCCCACGAAGACGAAACGGATCGTCGCCGTCGGCCTGTCGACGTTCTGGCACGGGCTGGTCGTCGCGGACGAAGCCGCGCGTGCGTTGACACCTGTCTACCTCTGGTCCGACAGCCGCAGCGCCGAGGCCACGGCGAAGCTTCGCAGGCGCCTCGATGCCGAGTCGATCCGCCTGCGCACAGGCTGTCCAATCCACCCCAGCTACTGGCCGTCGAAGCTGGCGTGGCTCAGGGCGGTCCAGCCCAACCTATGGAAGCGGCCGGTGCGCTGGCTCAGCTTCGGCGACCTCCTTTACTGGCGGCTCTTCGGCAGGCTCGGGACGAGCGTCTCGATGGCTTCGGCCACGGGCCTCTTCCGGCTCGACGATTGCGAATGGGACGCGGAGCTGCTGGCGGAGCTGCGCATCTCACCCGACAGCCTTCCGCCGATCGGCGTCATGGAGCAAGGCCTCGTGCCGGCATATGCGCTCCAGTGGCCGGCGCTCGCCAACGTGCCCTGGCTGCATGCAGTGGGCGATGGAGCGCTCGCGAACCTCGGCACCGGGTGCGTCACGCCGACCCGGCGCGCGTTGACCATCGGCACGTCGGGAGCCATCCGTCTCATGCATCGCGCTCCTCGCGGCAAGCTGCCGCAAGGCCTTTGGTGCTATCGACTCGACACCCGCAGGCTTGTCACCGGAGGCGCCCTCAGCAATGGAGGCAACCTCCACGCGTGGCTGCTCGAGACGCTGCGGCTGGATGGCGGGAACCTCGAGGCCAGGTTGCAGAAGATGGCGCCCACTGCGCATGGCCTGACATTCCTGCCGCACCTGGCCGGCGAGAGGAGCCTCGGCTACGCGCCGCACGCGTTTGGTGCGATCTCGGGGCTGACCTCGGCCACGAAGCCGGTCGACATCGCGCGGGCGGGCCTCGAGGCGGTGGCCATCGAGTGCGCGCGAATCAACAAAAGACTGGACGAGGTGGCTCCGGGCACATCGAAGCTTGTCGCGAGCGGCGCGGCCATCCTGAGCTCACCCGCGTGGATGCAGATGATGGCCGACGCGATGGGTCGCCAGGTCGTCGTGGGGGGCCCAAAAGAGGCGAGCAGCAGAGGCGCCGCGATATTCGCTTTGGAAACGCTCGGCCTCGCCAGGGCCGAGCACCTGACCCCCGGACAGGGGCGCACGTTCACCCCAAACAAGGCAGCCACAGCAGCCTACAAGAAAGCGGAGAAGCGCCAGGAGGCTTTGTATGAGGCGCTCATCCGGCACTAAAGGCGCTATCAATGCCGTGGGATGCAGCCATCTGTGCCCGAATGGCGTGGACCGACAACTATCCGCTCGAGCCGGTTACTCGCCCTCGGCCTGACGGACCCGTTGGCTCAGCACCTGGAGCAGGCGGAACGCCACCTCGGGGTGCTCGGCCAGGAACGACTTGAAGCCCCACTCGGGGATGGTGGCCAGCGACACCGGCGTGTCGGCCTGCACCGTGGCACTGCGGCCCTCGTGATCGAGGAGCGCCATTTCCCCGAAGGAATCGCCGGGCCCGAGCTTTCGCTTCTTGCCCTGCACCGTGCTGACGGTCACCGTGCCGTCCGTGATGATCATGAAACCGACTCCGCCATCCCCCCTGACAAGGATTTCGTGGCCGGCAGAGTGCTGAACGATCTTCAGCTGGCGCTCAATCTTCTTGATCTCACCGTCGGGCAAGCCCTTGAACAGCTTGGACGTCTTGATGTCGGTCATGTCCCAGATACTATGCGGCCTGGACCGAGTCTGTAACGTAAAAAGCAGACGTGGGGAAGACGCCTGATCGCACGAGACGCCCAACGCGGGTAAGGGTGGCCAAAACCAGGCCGGACGCCGAGGCCCGCCAGGCGCCGCGGCGCACGCCCATCTCGTCGGTCCATCCGAATCCGACGGTCAAGATCAACTACGGTGCCACGTTCATGGTCACCGACCAGTCTTGCGCGGTGCCGCTCGAGGCGGGCGAGCGAGGCCTCTACTCCGCGGACACGCGCTTTGTCTCCCGCCACGAGCTGCGGCTCAACGGGCGGCGCCCCGAATCGGTCGCATCAGTGCGGCTCTCCTACCGGCATGCGCGCTGGCACCTCATCGCGGACGATGTCGCGGGCGCGGCGGGCGACATGCGTGGCGCGCGCGTGGCGGTCACGGTGGACCGGCTGCTCAGCTCCAACCGCATGCACGAGGACCTCGTGCTGCACACCTATGGACGCACGCCTCTCACGCTGCTCCTCGAGATCGCGCTGGAGAGCGACTTCGCGGACCTGTTCGAGGTGCGCTTCAAGCAGTGGCAGCGGCGTTCGGACCTCAACACGACGTGGAGCGGACCGAACCGCCTGGAGGCCAACTACCGGCACGACGATTTTGTGCGGCGCTGCGTGGTTCGAACCCTCACCGACAAAACGGGCGTCACCTATGCGAACGGATCGCTGCGTTTTCCCGTCGAGCTCGCGCCGGGTGAGGACTGGCACGTGTGCCTGCAGTACGACCTTTTGACCAGCGACGGCGTGCTCCCTGACGTGGCCACGCGATGTGAGCTCGAGCTCGAGGGCCAGGAGGAGCCGCAGCTTCAGGCAAGCAGCTGGCAGAGCTCGGTGACGCGCGTCAAGCCTGCCGACCTCCGCCTGGAGTCCGCGTATGGGCGGGCCATCGAGGACCTGGCCGCGCTGCGTCTGCACGAGCAGGGCGACACGTCTGGGCACTGGATGCCGGCGGCCGGCCTGCCATGGTTCATGGCGCTGTTCGGACGAGATTCGCTCATCGCCTCGATGCAAGCGATCATCGCGGACCCATCGGTGGCGAATGGCACGCTCCAGAGCCTCGCTCGATGGCAGGCCGACGCCGACGACCCCGCGCGCGACATGGAGCCGGGAAAGATTCCGCACGAGCTTCGGGTCGGCGAGTGGGCCCACTTCGGCCTCGTGCCTCACCGCCCTTACTACGGCACCGCGGACGCCACTCCCCTTTATCTGCTGCTGCTCGCCGAGCACCACCGCTGGCTCGGCGACGCCGCGGCGCTGGCGCCCTTTAAGCGCGTAGCCGAGGGATGTCTCGACTGGATCGACCAGCACGGCGATCGGGACGGGGACGGATTCCAGGAATATGCACCGCGCTCGCCCAATGGCTATCGCAACCAGGCGTGGCGCGACGCGCATGACGGCGTGCTCGACGAGGCTGGAGTTTTTCCCGAGCTGCCGATCGGCACGTGCGAGATGCAGGCATACGTCTATGGGGCCAAGGTGCAGATGGCGCCGCTGTTCGACGCGTGGGGCGATGGCGAGCGCGCTGCGCAGCTGAGGTCAGAGGCCACTGCGCTGCGGCAGAGATTTCAGGACAAGTTCTGGAACGAATCATCACAAGAACTTGCCTTCGCGATCGACGGCAAGAAGCGCGCAGTGGGGACGGTCACCTCAAACCCAGGTCACTGCCTGTGGATGGGCATCCTCGATCCGCGCCTTGGCCGCAAGGCGGGCGAACGCCTCATGCAGCGCGACATGTTCACCGGTTGGGGCCTGCGCACGCTGTCGGAGCAGCACCCGTCCTACGACCCACACTCCTACCAGCGGGGCTCAGTGTGGCCGCACGACACGGTGATCGCGGCAGCGGGGCTTCGCCGCTACGGGATGGATGAGCAAGCGTGGCGGATGCTCGACGGCCTTCTCGATGCGGTGATGTCATTCGAGGACATCCAGATGCCCGAGCTGTTTTCGGGCTTGCCGAAAGAGGAGCTGGCGGTTCCCGTTCCGTACCGCATGGCCAACGTCCCGCAAGCGTGGGCGGCCGGCGCCGTCCTGCACATGGTCCGCATCCTCCTGGGCCTCGAGCCGGACATGCCGGCCGGCCGCCTCTACTTGAATCCGGCCTTGCCGCCGTGGTGCCCGCATCTCACCATCGAGGACCTGCAGGTGGGGCCACACCGCTTCCGCCTGAGCGTCGTACGGGCCGAGGACGGGTCGTGCACCGTCGAATCGGATGCCCCGGCCGGCCTGAAGGTGGTCCGTGGCACACCCCCCTGGATGAGCCTTCGGTAACACCCCCTCGACCATCTGTGCCCGAATGGTCGGGCCGGGCTTAAGTTGCGGTCACTCCTGGCGCGCTCACCGCGTGCTTCGCATCGAACGCCGGCCTTGTGCCGATCGCGTAGCTCGTCACCTCGCCTCGAGCCAGCAGGTCGACTGCCATCGCCTCCAGCTCTCGCACCCGCTGGTTGGCTCGAATGGCCTCGCGGATCGATAGGATGCCCACCGCAGGGTGTCTCTTCTCGATCACATGGCGAAGCATGTTGAGGTGTGCGTTGTCAGGCACCCCCGGCTCGCGGATCCTCCGCACCGCCGCCCTCACTGTCGCTTGCGTCCCATCGATCGCCTCGCCCCGCCCAAAATCGAACTTGTAGCTCGGGCTTCGTCCACCGGCGCGGCGCTCGCCGCTCAACTTGATCCACTTCGCGTTCTCCGCACCTTTGCCCACGTCGATGATCAGACGCACCGACCGTCCGCGATTCTGGAATGTTGAGTTGACGCGCGCGTAGCTCTCGCGCTGTCCGGTGAGGCCTTCGTGGCGGCCAACCGAAAGCGGCGTCTCCTCATCGAGATGGATGCGATCGATTGGCGTGAGCAGCGAGATGATCGCGAACGCGTGGGGGATCAGGTCGGCGATGACCCCGATGTCTGCAGCGGCCCCGGCCAGCGGCTGCTCTTCAAGGATCTCGATTCGAATCTCCTCGACGTTGTCGAGGAAGTCGCGCAGTGTCCTCTCCTCCGTGAGCAACATCTGCAACAGGCGGACCTCGAGCTTGAAGTAGTAGTGGTCGGCCGCCACGATCTCGACTCCGCCCGGCGCTCTGTCGAGAAACTCGCGGTAATCCTCGGGTGGCGCACCGAGTGGCTTCTCGATCAACACGACGTCGCTCAGGTCGTAGTACAGCGCGAGCGTCGGCAGGTGGGTCGCAGCGGGAGTCGCAATGTACGTGATCACGTACGAGCTGGACTCCAGCTCGCGCTGAAGCTGCTCGTGCGCAGGAAGAGAGTGGCCGTCCCAGTAGAAAGCATCGCCATGCGATTTGACCTCTTCCTCACGCGCCGCGAGCCGCTCGCGAGCGCCCGGCAGGTCCTGCTCGACCACGTGGATTCGGAAGTTGAAGAACTGCTTCAGCGTCTGCAGGTGCCCGTACGCCTTCTGGCCCCATTGCCCAAAGCCGACGAGCACGAAATCCTTCTGCAGGTGACGCTCCTCTTCCGCGAGCGCGTGCAGCCGCGCATTCTTGATCGCCACGGCTGCGCCCAAAGCCAGGCCCTGGACGCGCTGCACCTCCTCCGGCGTGAACTTGCGCTGACGCTCGCGTTCGCCCAACACCGCTGCGCCAATTGGCTGGCCGTCCGCAATCAGCGGAAGGGCGAGGAGCGATTGCACGCCGAATGCCTTGACATACGAGGGGCTGACTCGAGTGTTCACGCTCGTGTCCTCCACCATCAACGGCTCGCCGTGGTCGAGCACATCGAAGAGGAACGACGGCTCCGAACGCTCTCCATGCTGGCGCCGCCACAGCTCCTCCTGGTCTGACGCGGCAGCGCCGAACCATCCCTCGCGATCCTCTTCGTAGAGGGCGATCTGGCAAAGCGATGCGTCGACCAGGCGCACCAATCCCTGTGCGACCAGGCGAAGGGTTTGGTCGAGGTCGATGGAGGAGGCGATTGCGCGGCTGACGTCGGCGCTCAGCTCGAGCTCCTGGCCATGGCGTCGCGCCTCTTCGTACAGCCGCGCCGTCTCGACCGCGACAGCCACTTGCGCGGCTGCCGCGCGCAGCGCCTCGATCTGTCCCCAGTCAGGCCTGCGGTCGTGCGAGCGGTGATACCCGACCTCGAGGACGCCCGTCGCGCGGTGGTTGAGGTCGGAACCGAACGGCAGAAAGATCCTGATGAGGTCCGCATGGCCGCTCTTTTCGAACACCTCGCCTGCGAGCGTGAACGGCGGCTCGGCCGCTGACGTCCCGCGGACGTCCGCGCCGCCGCCGATGAGGCACGCGGCGACGTGGGCCAGGACAGTGCCGTCGTTGCGCACCACGGGCACGTCAGACCACGTTGCCTGGGTTGGGAGCGTGCCTGCGACAACGTCCGCCCTGTCGGTCGTGTCGCCCGCCGGCAGCGGGCCGACGACGGCCACCTGCCAGCTGCGCGCCACGTAGACGAGCACGTCGTCGGGTGCCAGCTCGCGCTCCTGCTCGAGTATCCACCGCGGCACTCGCGCGCGCCGCGCCCCCGCATTCCCCCTCCCACCGAAGGGGGGAGGGCTGGGGAGAGGGGCGTTACCAGGCACCGACCGCTCGGTGCTGTCGACCGCAGCCGAGGTCGCCGCTCCCGCCGCTTTGCTGATCACCATCACCTCGTCGGCCCGCTCCTCGAGTAGGTAGACGCTGGCGAAATGGAAGTCGAATTCGGGCACCGTAGCGTCGGTCAGATGCCCGGCGACAGCCTCGAGAACATCCTGGCGAGACCCGCCCGGCTTGAGCATCGCCGTGGTCATGTTCCCAAGCGCGCCAAGCAAGCGGTTGCTGTTCTCGAGCTCTGCGATCAGGCGCTGGCTCGCCAGCGAGCTGCCGATCAGCTCGGCGCCGGCCTTGAGCAGCAAGTCGGTGGCCGGCGCGCGGCGCACTGTGGCGAGCCGGTCGCGGCTCATCACCACCAGATAGCCGTGGGGTTCCTGCTCGTTGCCGAGCGCATAGGTGGCGACAGGGTGGAGGTCCGCTGTTGCGGTCGCCGCGGCCACCGCGTCCGTCAGAACCGAGGGCCATGGCGCGGCCGGGTCGGTGCGATCGATTCGGGGTGGCGCTGCCACTGGCGCGTGCGCCGTCACCAGGTCGAGACTGGTCCGCTGCGACGCGAACTGATATATCGCGGCGCCGTCCAGCTCGCTGGCCAGGAGCAGCTCGGCAAGCGCGATCGACAGCAGGCGCCGAAGCTCCTTGATGTCGGTACGCTCGTCGCCGGCGGGCGCGGTCAGGAGCGCAGCCAGCCTGCCGACGCCGTCCAGAGCCGAGCGCTCGGCCGCTGCAAGCACCGCCGCTACAGCGGCCGCGGCGCCGGCGGTGCGGCGTTCGAGCTCAGCCAGCTGAGCGCCGTCAGGCGCCTGGTCGCGACCCCGGTAGTTGAGATAGATGAGGCCGAGGAAGCGGTCGCCGGCGAGCAGGGGCAGCCCGATCGTCGCCTGGATCTGGTAACGCCTGATGAACGTGCTGTCGATCTCTGCAGGCGCGTCGCGCGCGATCAGCTTCTGCCGGGTCACCGTCAACCAGACCGTTGAGCCGTAGTGGTGGACGGCGATCTCGTCAGGCACCTTGCCCTGGGTCATGTCGCTCGAGTAGCGAGCCAGCTGCTCGCGCATGTCGGTCAGCGAGTCGAGCAGGCTCTCCTGCGGCTGACCGGTCGCAAATGGCGCGTAGTAGGTGTGGGTCGACTCCTCATAAAGGAAGATCGAGACGATGTCCGCCTTCGAGGCGTGCTGCATGTCGGCGATAACGCCGCGAAGCACGGCCCCAAGGCCCCAAGCTGATTCCAGAGGCGGGCGCATTCTGTCCTTCGCATAAGAATGATGCAAATGCGCGGACTTCCGAGGCCCGAATATCCCCGCCCGAGCTTCCGGCGGCGCGACTGGGTCAACCTCAACGGCGAGTGGGACTTCGGAGCCGGCGACTCCAGGAATTTCGACAGGCGCATCGTGGTTCCGTTCGGCCCTCAGTCCGAGCTGTCAGGCCTAGGCGTGCGAGTGCCTGGCGACGTGCTGTGGTACCGCCGGCGCTTTGACGCGCCGGATTCAGCGCGCCTACTTCTGCATTTCGGGGCCGTCGACTATCGCGCCACCGTCTGGGTGAATGACGAGGAGGTGGCGACCCATGAGGGAGGACACACCCCGTTCTCCGCCGACGTCAGCCGCTTCGCCGGCCGCCCCGACAACGTCGTGGTCGTGCGCGCCGAGGACCCGTTTGCAGATCTGACGATCCCGCGCGGCAAGCAGTACTGGAATGAGACGTCCGAAGAGATCTTCTACACGCCGACCAGTGGGATCTGGCAGACGGTGTGGCTAGAGCCGATGCCTGAGCGCTCGATCACCAGCCTGGTGCTGTGGCCAAACCTCGAAGCTGCAGCCGTCGACATCGAGGTGGTCGCCGACGGCGGCGTCGATGCGGTGGTCACGTTGCAGGGAGAAGCGGTCGGGCGGTGGCACGGCTCCGACAAGGGGCGAATCGCGCTCGACCGCGTCATGCCGTGGAGCCCGGAGGCACCTCACCTCTATGAGGTCGACGTGAGCATGCTCGACGGCACCGACCGCGTGGTCACCTACTTCGGGTTGCGCAAGGTCGAGACGAAAGATGGACAGCTCTGGCTCAATGGAGCGCCCTACATCCAGCGGCTGGTGCTCGACCAGGGCTACTTCCCAGGGGGCTTGCTGACGGCCGGCACCGACGCGGAGCTGCGTCGCGACATCGAGCTGGCCAAGTCGATGGGATTCAACGGGGCACGCAAGCATCAGAAGATCGAGGACCCACG
>DATCPW010000258.1:0-4374 GCA_036569865.1 Candidatus Dormiibacterota bacterium | reverse complement strand
CCCGGCGATCGCGTTCCTGGCCGGCCTGGTCTCGTTCGTTTCGCCCTGTGTGCTTCCACTGGTGCCGGCATACCTTGCTTACCTCGGGGCACGAGCCGGGCAACCGGCAATCGCCGCCGGCCCTGGAGCTGCAGCGATTCCCGCCTCGTCATCACTCCCGGTCGCGGCTGCGGGCGCGGGTTTCGTCGCTGGGCTGTCGCTGGTCTTCATCCTGTTCTTCTACGTCTTCTCGATCGCCGTGCAGCCGATCCGTGGCTACGTGCCGGTGGTGGCCGGCGTGTTCGTCATCGTCATGGCCCTGCATGTCGCGGGCGTGATCCGAATCCCGTTCCTTTCTGGTGAGTACAGGCTCATGAAGAAGGCCCCGACGGGCGGCGGTGTCGCGGGCGGGTTCGTGCTCGGAATGGGCTTCGCGAGCGGATGGACGCCATGCATTGGCGTGACCCTCAGCGCGGTGCTGAGCTCGGCGGTGTCCGCGGGCACCACGGCACAGGGCTTGATCCTGATGATCGCCTACTGTCTGGGCCTGGGCCTTCCGTTCATCGCTCTTGCGTTTGGGTTGGAGCGAGCTCGACCACTAGTTCGGCTCATCAACAGCCACCGGCGCGCCATCGACCTGGCGTCGGCCGCGGTGCTGCTGGTGATGGGCCTGCTCCTGCTGACGAACAAGCTGACCATCCTGGCCGCGGGCATCTCGCAGCTGGTCCCGTCCTGGCCGTCGCCAACGCTCTAGCCGGTTAGAGGGTCCCTGGCAGTACGGCGACAAAGGAGCCCGACGCTTGAATGCGCGCTAACGCTCCCGTGCTGACGTTGACGATCGACAGCACCGGAGTCGATGAGTTCGTCGTGTACGCGCTGGAGTCGACCACGAGATGGGTGGAGTCGATCCAGCCGTCAGGGTTCGTGTTCGAGGTCACCGGCCGTGTGCCGATTCCGCCAGACGGCGTGACGAGGAAGATGCCCGGCCCGCCGCCGCAACCTCCCTGTGAGCTGCTGATGATGTTGGTGGCGATCACACCCGTGGGGGACAGCGGGCCGATCAACGAGCAAACACCGCTCGTCGCGTCCGGCTTCCGCGCAAACGGAAGCGGGCGGCTGCGCCCATCCCACGACGTCACGGAGCCTGTCTGAAGGTCGATGCATACCGCGCCGGCAGGTGATTCGGGCTGATACGACTCCTTGCCGGTGCAGAGGGCCAGAAGCCGCGCTCCGGTTTGAGCATTGACGATGTGATAGCCGAAGGCTGGCTCAAACCCGTCGAAGGAATTTTGCGGCGGAGAGTTGATGCCGAGCGCCATGACGAGACGCCCCGAGTGCCACCCGACCGGCCACTCCATCACGGTTGACGAATAGAACAGCTGGACGTGGTTGCCTCCACCGTTCAGATCCTCGACGTAAAGACGCGTGCTGACCGGGTAGCGCGTGTAGTCGAGCACGGAGACCGCGATACGTAGGTCGTCCGGGCTCACTGCGAAGGCCGCCGCCTGCCTCGAACCCAGGGAGATGTGGGTGACGAGCCCGGTGGTGTGGTCAGGACGCAAGAACCGCACGTCGGAGTCTCCGTCGAGGTAGTACAGGGTGGTATTTGACGTGCTCAGGTTGCCGACCTGCACGAACGGCACCGTCCGCTTGCGAGCGGTGGTGGTGGCGGCAACGCGCCCATTGGTGTCGATGATCGAAAGGGTGTATGTCGTGCCGCCCTCGACCAGGAAGTTCTTGACCACCACCGCATACGAGCCCTTGAGAGCGGGCGGGGGTGTGGGCGACGGAGCAGCCGGAGTGGGCGTCGGCGATGAGACCGCCGGGGTAAACAGGGGAGAGGAGGAAGGGGTGGGTGTGGGCGCTGCTGCAGTCGGTTGCGAGCAGGCTGCGATCAGGAAAGCGATGCCCACGAGCAGGGTCTTCATAACTGACCGAACGCCGCCAGTGTGGATTGGTTATGAAATCGAATCAATCGCGTCGTACAGACGGCGGCTGTAGATCATCGGTTTCACGCTCTCGCGGTGGTCGCCCTCGGTGACCAACCCGATGAGGATCCAGTGATCGCCCGCCTCGATCGTGTCCCTCAACGTGCAGACGGCATAGCCCGAAGTGTCGTCTTCGAAGATCGGACCGCCGATTGGGCTGGTTGGGCGCCGCCAGGCGATGGCATCGAATTTGCTCGTCGACTTGGTCGCCATCCGGCGGGCCAGCCCCTCACGGCCTGCGGCCAGGATGTTGGCGGTGAAGCCGCCGGTGCGCTGAACCGCAGGCAGCGTGTTCGAGGTCTTGTCGATGCAAGCCAGCGCGAGGGGTGGCGTCATCGAGGCCGCGCAGAAAGCGCTCACGGTCAAGCCCCGTGGGAGGCCGTCCTCGCCGAACGCGGTGAGAACCACAACGCCGCTCGGAAAACTGGCCATGACATCGCGAAACCGCTGCGGCTCGATCACCGAACGGACCATACACAGCGCGGCGTTAACGAACACTTGTTTGTGAAACCGGAACGGCTCAAAATTGGGGGGTGGGCAGTTCGATCGATCTCTTCGCGCCGGCCACGAGGGAGTGGTTTCAAGGCGCCTTCGCTGCGCCGACCCCGGTCCAGGAGCGCGGCTGGAAGGAGGTGGCGGCCGGCCGCCACGTGCTCATGGCCGCCCCGACCGGGAGCGGCAAGACGCTTGCCGCCTTCCTGTGGTGCATCGACCGCCTGACCACCGAGGTCCCCCCGCCAGAGGCCGAGCGGTGTCGCGTCCTTTATGTGTCGCCGATGAAGGCGCTGGCGCATGACGTCGATCGAAACTTGCGTTCCCCCCTGATTGGCATCAGCCACCACATGCAGTCGCTGGGCCAGGTGGCTCCGGATATCTCGGTGGCCATCCGCACCGGCGACACGCCGGCCGACGTACGCCGTTCGATGGAGCGCCATCCGCCCGACATCCTCATCACGACACCCGAGTCGCTGTACCTGCTCCTCACCAGCAACGCGCGGCGAATCCTTGCCTCGGTGCGGTGGCTGATAGTCGACGAGATTCACTCGGTCGCCGCGACCAAGCGCGGCTCGCACCTGGCGCTGAGTCTCGAGCGCCTGTGCGCGCTGACCAAGGTCGAGCCGCACCGCATCGGCCTTTCGGCGACGCAGCGACCGCTGGAGGAGGTCGCGCGGTTCCTTGGCGGGACGAGCCGCGAGGTCGCCATCGTCGACGCCGGACGGCTGAAGACGATGGAGGTGACGGTCGAGGTGCCTGTCGACGACATGGCGCGCCTGTCGGTCGAGGACGACAACGGCAGGCCCGCGGGGAGCATCTGGCCTGCGATCTATCCGCGGCTGCTCACGCTGATCAAAGAGCATCGCTCGACCATCGTCTTTGTTAACTCGCGGCGCCTTGCTGAACGACTCGCGGCCCGCATCAACGAGCTCGCGGGCGAGGAGCTCGTCCTGGCTCACCACGGTTCCATCGCTCGTGAGCAGCGCCTGCTGATCGAGGACCAGCTCAAGGCCGGAGTTGTTCGCGGCCTGATCGCGACCTCGACCCTCGAGCTCGGCATCGACATGGGCGCCGTCGACCTCGTCCTGCAGGTCGAGGCGCCGCCCAGCGTGGCGGCCGGCATCCAGCGCGTCGGGCGGGCAGGCCACTCTGTCGGCGAGGTTTCACGCGGCATCGTCATTCCCAACTTTCGAGGCGGCCTGCTCGAATCGGCAGCGGTCGTCGAAGGCATGCTCGAGGGGCGCATCGAATCGACGACTGTGCCGCGCAAGCCGCTCGATGTTCTCGCCCAGCAGATCGTGGCGATGTGCGCGATGGACGAGTGGAGTGTCGACGAGCTGGCCGTGGTGGTGCGTCGCGCCTATCCGTATAGCGACCTCGGACCGCTGGCGCTTGAATCGGTGCTCGACATGCTCAGCGGGCGCTATCCCTCGGACGACTTCGCCGAGCTGCGCCCGCGCATCGTGTGGGATCGCGTCGCTGGCACGCTTCGGGGGCGCGCCGGCGCTCAGCGGTTGGCGGTGACCAATCCCGGGACGATCCCCGATCGGGGGCTGTACACGGTGAACCTCGTTGAAGACGGCCGCAGGGTCGGCGAGCTGGACGAAGAGATGGTCTACGAGACGCGCGTGGGCGAGACCTTCGTCCTGGGCGCCTCGACGTGGCGGATCGCCGAGATCACTCCTTCGCAGGTCCTGGTCACGCCCGCGCCGGGCGAGCCCGGCAAGATCGCGTTCTGGAAGGCCGATACACCGAGCCGGCCGGTCGAGCTGGGGTCCGCGCTCGGCAAGATGATCCGCGAGCTTCGGGCGGCCGGACCGGAAGTCGCGGCAAAGCGGTTGAGGGAACGCGCCGGTTTCGACGACCGCGCGATCAAGAACCTGCTGGCATACCTCGACGAGCAGGCCGCGGC
>DATCPW010000257.1:0-5315 GCA_036569865.1 Candidatus Dormiibacterota bacterium | reverse complement strand
AGGACCTTCGCCCAAGTCGTGTAGCAACGCGTGTAGCAACCCGGGCGGCACCCACCGGCACGTAGCGGCACCTGGCGGACTGAAGCCGCGGACGCCGTGAACTCAAACGGCCTCTGGCGACTCACCCCGAACCGAGCGCTATAGCGGTTCGGGACCGTGAGGCCCCGGGTTCAAATCCCGGGCCCCCGACCATTTTCGTATTTGAAATCGGCGATTTCGGTGGTCGGCTGGAGTCAGCGGAACACAGCCGGATCACAATTTCCTGCGGACCAATGAAACCGAGGCCGTGTAACTGTGTTTGTCGCGCGGCAATGTGAGATCACGCGACTGGAGTCGTTGAGTAGGCAGCGTCAACCAAGCCAGCAGACGCACAGGACAGGACCGTGAGGCCCTGGGCTCAAAGTCAACGAGGTTTTGAGCGCCCGCGGTGTTCTCCTGGATCGTCGTGACCGATCAAGAGAAGTTGCGAAGCTTTCCCCAGATCTTTGGAATCGGTTCCTTGAGCTGACAGAGGGTGACCGGAGCGCCTTGCTCCAGACCTGCGACGTTGTAAGGCACCGTGAAGTGCGTGTGCCGGGGGCGCTCCAGGTCTATGACAACCCGAGCGTCCTCCCATCAGACAGCTCACTGAAGGGTTGGCATCCGCAAAGGCCGAGAGCTCAGGAAGATCGAGACTTGGCCGACCCGGGCCACGCCCCGACCTTCCTGTGTAGTAGGCCGAGATGATCACGGTGTTGCTGTGCTCCGAGGCGGGGAGATTGGTTGCTTACCAGCCCTCCGATGTGGCGTGGATGTGCACGTCACCAATGCTCAAGCTTGCGGGCATCGGCCTCGCAGATTAATCCGCGCCTATAGGTGTCAGCGCCGGCGCAACCGGTACCAGGCTGCGTCCCAACCGAGCACCGGATGGCCCTCCTTTTCAGCGACCATTTCCCAGCCGGAGGCGAATCGATGAGCCACCTCGCCGCTGGCGACGCCTCTCGGACCCCATGGGCCGCCGGTCCGGCGGACGCTCGGCGGCTTCGCCCGCCGCACGAAACAGAACAGCAGCATCGTGGCGCCCGGCTGGGCGACCTCGGTTGCACCGCTGACGTAGGCGTCTCGGCCGGCGTCAGGGATGCTGTGAAAACATCCGAGATCAAGCAGCAGGCGGTAGTCAACTCCCACACCGAGTTCGGTCAAGCGCGTCGCGTCACCCACTACGAACCGGCCTGAGACTCGAGCCGCCGCTGCCTTTCGCCTCGCGGCGCCAATGGCGCGCGGTACAAAGTCGACGCCTGTCGCCTCCCAGCCGCGCTGAGCCAGATAGACACAGTTGGTCCCGGTCCCGCAGCCCAGGTCGAGCGCTCTTCCAGGTGCCAGGCTGTCCTTCCCTTCCACCACCCAGACGAGTTCGGGAGACGGCACGCCTGAGTCCCACGGCTTGAAGCCGAACAAGTAAGCGGCTCGGAAGAAGGTGCTCATGGCTCAGGCAACCATAAAGGTGGCGATCCCGTTCGACGAAAGGTGCTCGGCGGAACCGACATCTACCGCCGTGTTGACAACTGTAGGGGGCGGCGAATGATCTCAACCCCGAGCCGCCGGTTATGAAGCTAGCTGGGTGCCTTGGGCTTAAGGTCTCAGGAAGCAAACGGCGCCGACCGCGAGCAGAGTGCCCAGAGCCCGAGACCTGACCGGACTTTGCTCGAGACGTTTCGAGTTCGATCCCGAGCCGGGACCGCCAGTACGGTGTTGCCGTTCAGTACGACCAGCCGACGCCAGTGGGCTGTAGACGATTACGTGTCGTTCACCAACCGAAATGGCTGCACCCCTTGCCGTCCGGCCACCAGGCTCCAGCCCACATAGAATGAGCGCGCCGTGCAGCGGGTCCTCTGTCCGGTCCTGATCGGCCGGGAGCAGGAGCTCGGTGCGCTCGAGGACGCCCTGCTCGGAGCCAACCGCGGCCAAGGGCAGGTCGTTCTCCTCTCCGGCGATGCCGGAATGGGAAAGACTCGGCTCTCGACCGAGCTCCAGCGTCGCGCCCATCAGCTGGGGATGAAGGTCCTCTGGGGCGGGTGCTCGGAGGCCGAGCTGGCGCTGCCTTACCTGCCCTTCCTGGAGGCGATCGGCAACTACCTCGCCGGGGCCGACCTGGACCAGGTCCGGGATCGACTAGGGCCGATTCGCCGGGAGCTCGGCCACCTGTTTCCGCAGTTGGATCCGGAGGCCGGCAGCCCCGATGCCGATACCATGAACGGCAAGCTGCGGCTGTTCGAGGCCATCCTCGCCCTCCTCGCGATCCCGACAACTGCCGGCGGGTTGTTGCTAGTCATCGAGGATCTGCACTGGGCCGACGGGTCCACCCGTGAACTGCTCGATTACCTCACGCGCCGCTTGCGGTCGTCGAGGATCCTCGTCGTTTGCACCTACCGAAGCGACGAGATGCACCGCAAGCACCCGCTTCTGCCGATGGTGCAGAGCTGGCGGCGCAGCTCGGCGGCCACCATCGTTGAGCTCGATCCCCTGTCTTCCGAGGCAGTAGCCCGGATGGTGCGGGCGATTTTCGACATTGAGGACGTGCGGGAAGACACGCGCGATTTCCTACACGAGCGCTCGGAAGGCAACCCCTTCGTCCTCGAGGAGGTGCTCAAAGCAGCGCTTGACCGCGGGGACATCTTCCGCGACGAGAGTGGCTGGACGCGCAAGTCCTTGTCCGAGATCCGGCTCCCGGAAAGCGTTCGCGACACGATCCTGACGCGGGTGGCGCGGCTCACCGATCGCGATCTGGAAGTGCTTCGCGCCGCCGCCGTCCTCGGCAACTCCTTCCCCTACTCGGCCCTCGTTGCCCTCGCCGGTGGCGACGAGCTCGCAGTACAGGCAGCGATCACAACTTGCGTACAGCAGCAGCTGATCGAGGACGACCCGCGCCGCCCGGGCCGGTACCGCTTCCATCACGCACTGACACGGGAGGCGATCTATGAGGACATGATCGTGCCGGTCCGGGAGCGTCTCCATTCGCTGGCGGCGGACACACTCGCCGCCCAAGCAGCGCCAGCAGCCGACCAGACCCATCACCTCATAGCCGCGCGGCGCCTCGTCGAGGCGGTGCCCGCCTGCCTTCGCGCGACCGAGGAGGCCCTGGCCCAGTACGCATACGCAGATGCCGCCGACCTCTTAAAGCTGGCTCTCCCCTTCGTCAGCGATGCGCGGCCCCAGGTCCTCTGCCGGCTGGCCGAGACCCTCTGGTTGAACGCTGATCCTGCACAGGCTCGGAACTACTTCAAGGAGGGCGTCCCCGCCCTCGAGGCCGCCGGCGATCGAAAACAGGCCGCACATTACCGGCTGCTATGGGGCCGCACCATGTGGGAGACCGGACGGCCCGACCTGGCGCTCGCGGAGTACGAGCGGGTCCGGCAGGAGCTAGAACCATTGGGTCCGAGCGAGGACCTGGCCATGACGTATGTCCGGCTGGCCGGCATGCGGCTCTTCCAGTTCGACGGCGAGGGCACCGTCCGCCACGCGGAGGAGGCGATCCGCATCGCCGAGGCGGCGGACGCCCCCATGCCTCGCATCTGGGGGATGCAATACCTCGGCGGGGGCCTCTGCCAGCTCGGGCGATACGAAGAGGGCATCGGTCTTATCGACCAGAGCTACGAGCTGGCCATGGAGCGTGGTCTATATACGGTCGCTCACAACTCACTCTTCAATGGCGCGATGATCAGGGTCCACGTGCTTCGCTTCAACGAGATTCCGGCGCGGCTGGCGCTGCTTCGGCAGGTACCCGGGACGAGCGCCAACGAGATCGGGATTGGTCTCATCGAGGGCATGTGCGCGGCCACGGCGGGCATGATGGAAACCGGTCTCGAGGCCTTTGACCGGCAGCTCGCAATAGCTCGCGAAACCGGCGCCGAAACCTGGGTGAAGCGCTTGCAGGGGTCGGCCGGACACTGCCTTACCGAGCTCGACCGCCTCGAGGAGGCGAAGAGCCGCCTGCCCGCACTGGCCGACTTTCAGGAGGCGCAGGAGCGTATGGCCACCGGCCTGAACCATATGCGGCTGGCGATCGTCACCGGCAAGCCGGAGTCGGCCCTGGCCATCGCCGCCCTCACGTTCGGCAGCGATTTCGGACGCCTCCACGCGTCATATGCGGCGACGAGCGTCGAACTCTTCCTGGCAGTCGGCGATCTGGTTTCGGCGCGACGTGCCGCCGACATCGCCATGGATGTTGCCACCCCATTTGGCCTGGCCATGCAACCTGCGGTGGTCGCTCGGTTGGCCCTGGTCGACGGCGATCCGGCGGCGGCCATCGCTCCGCTGCGCGCGGCGATCGAGCTGCTCCGAAGCCGCGGCTACGCGTTCGAGGCGTCGCGCCACCGGCAGGTGCTTGCCGACCTCCTGGTCGCCGGCGGCGACATTGAGGGCGCGATCGCGGAGCTCCGAGAAGTCGTCGCAGAGGGCGAGCGCCTCGGCATGCGTCTGGAGGCCCGGCTCGCACGCGAGCGTCTGGCGCGGCTCGGTGCCACCGCGGTTCCGGCGACGGCGACAGAGCCGAGCCCTGCAGTCGGGCTGCCGACCGGCGAGAAGCTGGTCACGGTGCTCTTCGCGGATGTCCAGGGCTACACGGCGATGTCGCGCTCGGCGGTACCGGCGGAGATGGTCGAGAAGATCGCGACTTTCCAGCGCTGGGCGACCACCGAGATCGGCCGCCATCGTGGACTCGTCGACAAATTCGCCGGCGACGCCGTGATGGCGACCTTCAACATCTCGGGCGCCTCTGTCGACCACGCCCGGCACGCGCTCGAGTGCGCGATCGCCCTGCGCGACAAAGCCGCTCTGCTTGGGCTGCCGCTGGGCGTCGGCATCGCGACCGGGCCGGCCATCGTCGGTGCCCTGGCGCCGGGCGCGAACCTCAGCGTGGTGGGTGATACGACCAACCTCGCCTCCCGCTTGCAAGGGCAGGCCGATGCGGGGGAGATCGTTCTCAGCGAAGATGCGCACCGCCGCCTTAGCGGCTGGCTGGCCGAGCAGTCATTAAGTGCGACGCGCGTCGCGGTAACCCTCAAGGGCTTCGACGAGCCGGTCGCCGCCCACCGACTCCGCTGAAGTGCAGGTGCCGACAGGTGACGCGGACGTGTCCCGTTAGCACTGGCTGATCAACTCGATTGCGGAACCTGGGCGCGGGAGGGCGCATGGAATGTGGGGTTCAGAAACTCCGTCGAGTTCGATTCCGGATCTCAGCGCCGCCTTTTGGGCCCATCGTTCTGGCCGCAAAGACTTCGCCCAAGTCGTGTAGCAACGCGTGTAGCAACCCGGGCGGCATCCACCGACACGTAGCG
>DATCPW010000256.1:0-3690 GCA_036569865.1 Candidatus Dormiibacterota bacterium | reverse complement strand
TGGTACCACTCCAAAGCGTACTTAACACTGTTGTCCCCGACTCCAGATGGCGAGTTGCTCGTCGGCTACGGACAAAACGGCCGCCTCGCGCTCCTGGATGAGTCACGAGCGTTGACCCTTCTTGACTGGCCGCAGGGTTACGACGGTAGCGACCCGGTGTGGTCCCTGGCTCAACCAGGAACCTGGCTCACGGAAACGACCAGCGCCAACCTCGACCTTTATGTGAAGGCCGGCGGAGTCCGGCGCATGGTCGGCAGCCCGTACCTGGGTCCTCTCTATCCGGCGGGTGACTGCCGGTAGGGCTTCGCGCGGGTCAGCTCTCTGCTGGCGCCGCCTGCTTGGCTTTCGCTAGGTGCTTGCGCGCCAGCACCGAATAAGAATCCTTCAACGCTTTCGCTGGGTTCAGACCCAGACTTCGCGCGTGCGCGGGCAGCACCTCCAGCGGTCCTTCCAGCTCCACGAACCAGCCATAGTCCAGCGTGTCGACCGTGACGCTAACCACGCCGTCGAGCATCCACATCACGCGCCGCTTGTTGTACGTGAACTCGACGTTGAAGCCCAGCTGCGTCAGCAGGTCGAGGGTCGCGTGCACGTCCTTGACGTCGATCTCCGTCTCCTCGCGCACCTTGACCTTGCCCACAAACTTCGCGGGCCCTTTCACAGTGAGGACTCCATGCGGCCCGCCGTTGAGAACCCTCAGCCTCAGCGTGGTTCCGCGCGTCGAGTTGCCGGGACCGTCGAACCTGTAGTTCTCCTCTTGGTACTTGCCCTCGAGCTTGGCCCCTCGCTTGCGCAGCGCGGCGCGAATCCGCGCATGGTTGCGCGGGCCGGCGACGCGGAACTTGAGCTCGCACTCGACGCTTCGGTCGCGCGGGCGGTGATGAGGACGGCGCGGTGCCACGACGCGAAGGTTATCCCACCAAAACCCGACCATTCGGGCACGAATGGTCGTATCCCGGGCCTTGGGGCTCCGGCGCCCGGCACCAGTTGAGCTACGCCGCGGGTTCTTTCTTGATCCGGTACAGCGAGGCCACCACGGCTGTGCATTCGTCCTCGACGTAATCGAGCCCCGCCTCTTCGGCGATGTGGCGCGCCTCCTCCGAGCGGATGTCCTCCTGCAGCCACAGCGCCTTGGCCCCGATGGCCACCGCCTGCCGCGCAATCTCTGGCGCGTCCGCGGCGGGCCGAAACACATCGACAAGGTCAACCTTCTCAGGCACCTCGGCGAGCGTGCGATACACGCGCTCTCCAAATAGCACGTCTGCAAAAGGGTTGATCGGGATGATGCGAAAACCTCGCCGCTGAAGCCCTTCGGGCACCGACCCTCCGGCCTTCCGCGGATCCCGGGACGCCCCGACCACCGCGATCGTCCTCGCGCTCGCGAGCACCTCGGGCGACGGCCGGCCCGCCACTACGACCCCGAGACTGCGGTCAGCCTGATGACGGGAATCAGCCGGTCGGTCTTCTTGGGGTACTCGCTGTACTGCGGCGCGGCGGCCGCGACGCGGCGGTATGCCTCTTCGCGCGCAGCGCCCGTGAGCGCCTCCGCGCGCACCTTCATCTTCCGCTTGCCCACCTCGAGCCAGATGTCGTCGGGGTGCTGGATCATGTTGTTGAGCCATGCAGGGTGAGTCTTCGACCCTCCCTTCGAGGCCACGATGAGCCAGGAGTCCTCTCCCTCCTGGAACCCACCCAACGCAACAACCCGCTCGGCCCCCGACTTCGCGCCCTTGGTGGTGAGCAGGACGAGCGGAAATTTCATCATCCGGCTCATCCTGTCCCTCCCACCAGTCTTTCGATAGGCGCCGACGTGCCGCTTCGCCAGCGGCTCGAACACCTTCTGCAGCAGCTTCCCGCCCGGCATCTCGGTGCCGCGCGTTCCGTTGGGAGCCCGCTCGATCGGCACCGAGTTAAGCCGCTTGGGTCTTGGCCTGGGCCGGTTGCTCGAGCGCGAACTCGAGCACCTCTTCCACACGACTCGCCAGGTGGAAGGTCATGGCCTTCCGCACGCTCTCGGGCACGTCGTCCAGGTCCTTCTCGTTGCGCTTCGGCAGGATGACCTCGGTCAGGCCCATGCGGTGAGCCGCCAGCACCTTCTGCTTGACACCGCCGATCGGCAGCACCAAACCCTGCAGCGTGACCTCGCCGGTCATGCCGACCGTGCTGCGCACCGGCCGCCCGGTGAGCAGGCTCACGATGGCCGTGGTCATCGTCACGCCCGCGGACGGTCCGTCCTTGGGCACTGCGCCCTCCGGCACGTGAATGTGGAAGGCCCTGTCAGCAGCGTCGAGAGCGATCTTCAGCTCGACGGTGTGCGACCGCACGAATGACAGCGCGATCATCGCCGACTCTTTCATCACGTCTCCGAGCTGGCCGGTGAGCGTCAGGTTGCCGCCCTGTCCGTTGTTGCTCGTTGACGTCGCTTCGACGAACAGCACATCTCCACCGGTGCCGGTCACTGCAAGACCTGTTGCCACGCCTGGCACTGCGGTGCGAGCCGCCACCTCGTTGTCGAACTTCGGCTTGCCAAGGAACTCGCGCACGCGCTCCGGCGTGATCGCGACCGGTGGCGTCAGCGCCTTGGTGGCGACCTTCGTCGCAACCTTGCGCGTCATCTTGCCGATCTCGCGCTCGAGGTTTCGCACGCCGGCCTCGCGGGTGTGGTCGGTGATGACCTTCATCAATGCCTCATCCGTCACGGTGACCTCGTCGGGGTTCAATCCTGCCTGCTTGATCTGCCGCTTCAGCAGGTGGTCGCGCGCGATCGCCACCTTCTCTTCCTCGGTGTAACCGTCGAGGCGGATGAGCTCCATCCGGTCCAACAGCGGCGCCGGAATCGTCTCCGACACGTTGGCGGTGGGGATGAACAGCACCTCGGAAAGGTCGAGGTCGACCTCGAGGTAGTGGTCGCGGAACGTGTTGTTCTGCGCCGGGTCGAGGACCTCGAGCAGCGCGGCCGAGGGGTCGCCCCTCCAGTCGTTGCCGACCTTGTCGATCTCGTCCAGCATGATCACCGGGTTCTTCGTGCCGGCCTCTTTCAGGGCGCGCACGATGCGGCCCGGCAGCGCGCCGACGTAGGTGCGCCGGTGGCCGCGGATGTCCGCCTCGTCGCGGATGCCGCCCAGAGAGACGCGCGTGAACTTGCGACCGAGCGCGCGGGCAACCGACTCGCCGAGCGAGGTCTTGCCCACGCCGGGAGGCCCGACCAGGGTGATGATCGCGCCCGATCCGCGCCCGCCGAGCACCTCGAGGCCGCGCTCCTTGCGGAGCTTGCGGACGGCGAGGAACTCGATGATGCGCTCCTTGACGTCGCCCAGGCCGGTGTGGTCCTCGTCGAGGATTCGTCGCGCCTCGACCAGGTCGTAGTTGTCGTCCGACCGCACGTTCCACGGCAGGTCGAGCATCCAGTCGAGGTAGGTGCGGATCCAGCCGTACTCGGGGTTCTGCTCGCTCGTCCGCTCGAGGCGGTCGAGCTCGCGGGTGACCTCGGTCAGCACGTTCTCGGGCATGCCGGCCTTGGCAACGCGCTCGCGGTAGGTGGACACGACGTCCGTGCTGCCCTCGTTGAGCTGCTTCTTGATCGCCTCGAGCTGCTGCCGGAGCAGGAACTCGCGCTGGGTCTTCTCCATGCCTTCGCTGACGTCGTTGCGGATCTTCTCCTTGAGCGAAGCGTCCGCGAGGATCTGCTTG
>DATCPW010000255.1:0-3360 GCA_036569865.1 Candidatus Dormiibacterota bacterium | reverse complement strand
GGCCCGATGATGGAGCTATGCCAGGAGCGGCGCGGCACCTTCAAGCATCTGGAGCACAGGCCCGGCGATCGAGTCGTCATCGAGTACGAGATGCCGCTCGGCGAGATCATCCATGACTTCTACGACCAGCTCAAGTCACGGTCCAAGGGATACGCGTCGATGGACTACGAGATGATCGGGTTCCGCGAGGGCGATCTCGTCAAGCTCGACGTGCTTGTGGCGGGCGAACCGGTCGATGCGCTGTCCCTGATCGTGCACCGCAGCAAGGCGCAGATCCAGGGTCGCAAGCTGGTCGAGAAGCTGAAGACGATCATCCCGCGGCAGATGTTCATTGTTCCGCTTCAGGCGGCCATCGGCGGCAAGGTGGTCGCGCGCGAGACGATCCCGGCGATGCGAAAGGACGTCCTCGCCAAGTGCTACGGCGGCGACATCACCCGCAAGCGCAAGCTGCTGGAGAAGCAGAAGGAAGGCAAGAAGAGGATGAAGCGGGTGGGATCGATTGAGATTCCACAAGAGGCTTTTATGGCGGTGCTCAAGCTTGATTAGCTAGCTGGCCCGGAACCACTCCCATTGCTTGGTCAGGCCCTCGCGCAGCGACACGCGCGGCTCCCAGCCCAGCCTTTCGCGCGCCAAATTTATTGAGGCGCCCGTGTGACGGGGATCCCCTGGTGCCGCCGGCAAGTTCTGCCTGCGTACGCTGAGCCCGCTGATCTCTTCCAGCGTCGCCAGCACTTTGTTCACGGTGACGCGGCTGCCGCCGCCGAGGTTGAAGATCTGGCCGATGACATCGGCCGTCGATGCTTTGATGGTCCCGTCGACGGCATCGGAGACATAGGTGAACTCGCGGGTCTGCTCGCCATCACCAAAGACCTCGATGTCCTCGCCGGCGGTCATCGCTTGCATGAAGCGTGAGAACGCCATGTCTGGTCGTTGGCGCGGTCCATAGACGGTGAAGTACCTGACAGAAACCGCAGGGATGCCGAAGTTTCTGGTGTAGAGGTGCGTCAGGTGCTCGGCGGCGAGCTTGGTCACCCCGTAAGGCGACACTGGGCGTGGCAGTGCGGTCTCCTTGGTCGGGAATCTCTCAGCATCGCCGTAAACCGAAGAGCTCCCCGCGAACACGAAACGCTTGATCGGAGCCTCCTTCAAAGCCTCGAGCAGGCGCTGGGTGGCGATCACGTTGTCGCGGACGTAGCGGTCGAACTGGCTGCCCCGGCTGGGCCGCACCCCGGGCTGGCCGGCCAGGTGATAGATGGCGTCGGCGCCGTCGAGCAGGGGAGCGAGATCGGCATCCACAAGGTCGGCCGCCTCGAATCGGAACCTGTCGCTGCTTCTTGACATCTCGAGGTTCTGTTCCTTCCGCGACCTCTCGTAGTAGTCGGTGAAGCAATCGATGCCGACCACCTCATGGCCTGCGGCCAGCAGCCGCTCGCTCAGGTGAGATCCAATGAATCCGGCGACGCCCGTGACGACGACTCTCAAGTTGACTCAACCCTATCCTGAATCTGAAATGAGCCGGTTCGAAGCGTGGCTGGCCGATTCGGGGGTCGGCATCGCCGTCAAGCAATTTCCAACGGGCACACGCACAGCGGTCGATGCCGCGGACGCGATTGGATGCGAGGTCGGCCAGATCGTGAAATCGCTGGTGTTCGTGGCAGCGGGGAAACCGGTGGTCGCATTGGTCAGCGGCGCGAACCGGCTGGATGAAAAGCGGCTCGCTTCGGTGGCGGGAGAGCCGGTCGCCAAGGCCGATGCTGACACCGCTCGGGGCGCGACCGGCTACTCGATTGGAGGAGTGCCACCGTTCGGGCATGCCACCGACGTCCCGGTGTTCATGGACCGCGACCTGCTCGGCCACGACGTGGTGTGGGCGGCGGCCGGGCGCCCCGACTCGGTTTTTGAGATCTCCCCACAGCGACTTCTGGAGCTCAGCCAGGCCGAGGTCGCCGACCTGAAAGCGACTGCTCAGTGAGCTCCATCCTCATCTTCTGCAAGGACTGCGGAAAGCAGGTGCCCAGCTCCGAGGCCCGCGATCAGCTCTGCGTGGACTGCCGGGTTCGTAGGTCGGTGGCCGACCTCCGCGACGAGCACGCCCGCTTGTGGCGCAAGCGGGAACGGTATCGCAGCAACCAGGCGAACGTGGAGCAGATCCGCCGCCAGATCGCCAGGGTTGAAGATCGTATGGGAGCGCGCATCAAGGAGCTCGTGCCGAACGAACGCCAGGCAACGGACCTGCTCCGCCGCGAGCTCGAGGCGGCGCGCGGACAGCGCTACACCATCAAGGGCGTCTGACGTGCTCCCGTTT
Source organism: Candidatus Dormiibacterota bacterium (assembly GCA_036569865.1). Lineage (GTDB taxonomy): Bacteria > Chloroflexota > Dormibacteria > Dormibacterales > Dormibacteraceae > Palsa-872. The sequence continues at coordinate 1,055 of DATCPW010000255.1, read as the reverse complement.
CAACACCTTTATCTCCACATCCCTTTTTGCAAGCACAAGTGCGGCTACTGCGACTTCAACGCTTATGCCGGGATGGACAGGCTGATGCCGGACTACGTCGACGCACTCGAGCGCGAGCTCTCGGCCGCGCGCGCGCAATTTCCTTTTGGAAAGCTCGACACCGTCTACCTTGGCGGCGGCACGCCCAGCCTGCTCCCGGCCGAGCTGATGACGAGGCTGCTGCGTTTCATCGGCGCCAACTTCGACCTCGCGCCCGACGTCGAGGTGACGCTGGAGGCGAATCCGGCGAGCACCGACGAGACAAAGATGCAGGCGTGGCTCGAGGGAGGAGTCAATCGTCTCAGCCTCGGCGTGCAGGGCTTCGAACCGCGCGCCCTGGCCGTCCTCGAGAGAAGGACCGATGCGGCGCAAGCCACTCGAGCATTCGGCCTGGCGCGTGCGATGGGAATGCCGAACGTCAGCATCGACCTCATCTACGCGGTCCCGTTTCAAAGCCGCGATTCGTGGCTCGAGACCCTGCGGCGCGGAATCGCGCTGGGCCCGGACCACATCTCGACCTATTGCCTGACCTTTGAGGAGGGCACCCTCCTGTGGCGGCGCCGTGCGGAGGGCCGAGTGCCCGAGGTCGAGACCGACCTGCAATGGGACCAGCTGGACGCCGCCTGCGAGGAGCTGGACCGAGCCGGGTTCACCAGGTATGAGGTGTCCAACTGGGCAAAGCCGGGTTTCGAGTCGCGACACAACCATGCCTACTGGGGGTGCCGCCCTGTTTACGGGGCCGGAGCCGGGGCCCACTCGTACGCCACAGACGGGAGCGCTTCGCGCCGATGGTGGAACGTGGCGAGGCCGCGCGAGTACATCGCCGCACAGCAGCCCATGGCGGATGGGGAGGAGCTGGCGCCTCGAAAGGCCCAGGGCGAGGCTTTGATGCTCGGGTTGCGGACCGCCGGCGGGATGGACGCGCCCGAGGGTTTCGATCGCGAGCTCGATGAGCTGGTGCGAGATGGGCTGATCGAGCGCCGCGGCGACCGAGTGGTGCCAACCCGGCGGGGGAT
>DATCPW010000254.1:0-8005 GCA_036569865.1 Candidatus Dormiibacterota bacterium | reverse complement strand
GCGCACCGTTAACAACTCCTTTACAAAGTTGAGTCGGCGGTCGGTCTAGAATTCACGCCCGTGCTGCTCGGCAATCGACCGGGCCGCCGCGCCCGAGCTTCGCAAGGGCGCCTGAGGCCTCTTCGTATTCTCACCATGGCCGTCATCGCCGTAGCTCTGTCGAGCGCGGCGGGCGGGTGCGCGTACTTTTTGCCCGCAGTCCAAGAAGCCTGGGACGCCTCGAACCAGGTCGTCGTCGTGCCATCGCCGACACCCTCGCTCGTAGCGGCGAGTCCTTCAGCGAAGCCCACGCCCCGCGCGCCGGGAACCTTCACGGTGCTGCTGCTCGGGTCCGACAACGACTCCAAGTTCATTGGCGACCACGTGCTGACCCAGTCGATGATCGTCGTGCGCTTCAACCCGTCAACCAAAAAGGTCGTGATGATGTCGATCCCGCGCGACCTGTGGGTTCCGCTTTCGACTGGCGGGATTGGCAAGATCGATGGGGCCTACTCGTATGGCGGCCCGGGCGCTGCGATTGCCACCGTCGAGAACAACTTTGGCATCCATATCGACGACTACATCTGGATCGGCCTGGTCGGGCTCGTGCACGTGATCGATGCAATCGGTGGGATCGATGTCGTCACCAGCCACCCGGTGCTCGACGACTTCTATCCAAGAGACATCGGAGGCGGCAGTCCTTATGAGTACCAGCGGGTCGCGGTGATGGCCGGACCGCAGCACATGTCAGGCACCCAGGCACTGCAGTACGTGCGCTCGCGCCACAACGACCTCCAGAGCGATTTCGGACGCTCGGAGCGGCAGCAGCAGGTGCTGCTCGCCCTTCGCGCAAAAGCCGCAGGGATCTCGGCGGAAGACCTCCCCGGGCTCGCCGCGTCCCTGAAAGGCCAGATAAAAACCAGCATGGGGCTGTCGCGCATCGCGACGCTGCTGCCAATCGTCGGCATCCTTGACCTCAAGAACATCCAGCAGCTCGTTCTGCTCTCCCCGTATACCCATGGCTGCGGGTGTGCGCAGGGATACGTGGTACCCGTCTGGGGCGCGATCCTGCCCCTCGTGCAGCAGTACTTCCCGTGATCTCGAGGGTCCTTGTTGCTGCAGGCCTGGCTGTGCTAATGGTCCTTTCCGCCGTGGGTTCGTACATGTACCTCGGTTCGCGCCAATCCACCCTGGCGGCGGTGCCCAAGGTGCCGACCGCGGCTTCGCCAACACCAGGGGCGTTCAACCTTCCAGGAACCCTTTTTGTGACCCAGGGTGGAGCGATTTATGCGCTCAGCGCAGGACGCTTCCATCAGCTGACCGGCGCGGCGGGCTGGACCCAGCTCTCCGACTACCCTGGGGGCAGTCTCCTGGCGGTCAAGCGCAACGTGCTCTACTCCGACGTCTACGTCCTTAGCCGTTTCGGCAGGGTCTTGAAGCGATTCACATATAACAGCGCGCCCTCCGGCAACCCCGACCCGAGCGCCAGGCACTGGGCCTTCTATCCACGGATGAGCTACAACAACAAGCTCCTGTTCTTGAGCTACGACAAACCGAAAATCGGCTTTGATGTACCGATGTCGATCTGGGCGATGCCAGTACACGGCAACATGGCCCAAGCGCACCTCTGGACCGTGTCCATCGACTACACGGGGGGTGACATGCAGCCTCTGCCCCTGCCTTCGGGCGGGCTCATGTACACCAAGTACCTGTACGACAACAACAAGATCGTCAGCCAGATCTGGCTTGCGAGCCAGCCTGAGCGCCAGTATCGTTGCGGCAGCTTTTGCATCGCGCCGCCGGCAGGGCAGCCAGGAATTGGCCAGGCGCTCACTACGCCGGCAGAGGACTGCTCGCAGCCATCGCTGTCGCCGGACCGCCACACCGTCGCGATGATCTGTTCGCGCCAGTTACAGCTGTCGTATCTCGTTCTCGCGTCGTTCAACGGCTCGAAGCTGGGGCCGCGCCGCTACATCATCACCAACCAGCTGGTGGCGCAGCCAACCTGGGCGCCCGACGGCACCGGCATCGCCTACATGGCGCCGGCTCGCCTCGGCGAGGGGTTCCAGCTGTGGTTCCTGCCGAGGCTCGCGTACGCGCCGCCGACGCCAACTCCCACCTCGAGCCCAACCCCCGGTGGCCCTGTCAGCAGTCCCAGCCCAAGCCCCGCGCCCACGCCGGCGCCTGTCGTGGTCAAGCCCATCCAGATGACCACCAACGTCGCGTTGGATGCCACCTCGCCGATGGCCTGGATCAACTAGACCCTATCAGCCGGCTAGGCCGGACACGTCGTGGGCGCAGGTCCTGTAGCGATCACCGGCTCGGCGTTGGCGGCCGCCGCCTGCTCCGCCGTGATGACCTTGTCGGTGACCATCGCGGCGAGGACGCTGCTGCGTCGCGCTGCCGCCAGGCCCGGATCGATGGTCGGGTCGTAAAGCGACGGCGCCTGGGTGACGCCGGCGAGCAATGCGTACTGGCCGATCGTCAGGCTGCCCAGCGGTTTGTGGAAGTAGTCGCAGGCGGCCTCGGTGACGCCGTATCGGTTGAGCCCGGTGGTGATCTCGCTCAGGTAGTCGGCCATGATCCGGTTCTTGCCGATGACCTGCTCGACCTTGAGCGCCATCACGATGTCGACGATCTTGTTGTAGCCCTCGTTCGATCCGCCGAGATAAACGTCTTTGACGAGCTGCTCCGTGATGGTCGAGCCGCCCTGGCAGAGGCACGAATGGGTCGCGTCATAAAGGAACGCCCGGCCCAGTCCGATCGTGTCCATCCCATGGTGCTGGTAGAAGCGCTCGTCCTCGGTCGCCACCACCGCCTGCGCGAGCAGCGGGGGAACCTCGTCCTCGCCCAGCAGCACCACGCCATGCGCCCTGGTCGCGGCGAGCACGCGCTGCTGAATGTCGCTCGCGGAGGGGGTCGAAACCCACAGGGTGAGCACGCTCGGCGCCCCCAGCATCGCGATGAGGGCCAGCATGAGTGCCAAGCGCCGCGCCGGCACCGGCAGCCGGCTCATTCCGTGCCCCCCACTTGCAACTGAACGGGAGGTGCCGCGAACTCGTTACGGGGCTGCGCCTTTGCCGTGGGGCGCCAATCTTCTATTGCGTCCATTCCATATAGCATCCGGTTTAGACTCAATTTGAGATAGATACGCGGCGGGTTCAAGCGGGAAAATCGTGACTCGATCAGGTCGGCATATGGTTGGCGAGCTGAAGGTCAGCGTTCTTGGCGCCTTGGATATCCACGGCGTCGACAAGCATGCTTTGGGAAGCCGCAAGGCGCGCACCCTCATCAAGGTGCTCGCCGTGGCGCGCGGCCAGCCGGTGCCTGTCCCACGCCTTGTCGACTGCCTGTGGCCGGGCCGCCCCCCGGCGAGGCCCTCGCAGCAGATCTCAGTGCTCATCAGCCGGCTGCGATCGGTCCTGGGAGCGGAGCGGCTGCCTCGATCGGATGCCGGCTACCAGCTGCTGGCCGACTGGATCGACCTCGACGTGGCGAACCACCTGGCCACCGCCGCCGCCCGCAGGCTGGCGCAGCAGAACTATGCAAGCGCACGTCTCGCCGCGGAGGCCGCCCTCGCGCTGATGCACGGAGACCTGCTCGCCGACGAGCCGGATTCGCCGTGGGCGGACGAGGAGCGGGCAGCGGTGACGAAGCTCGGCGTCGACGTTCGCCGGACGGCCGCGCGGGCAGCCCTTGCGATTGGCGACTTTTCAGCAGCTCGTGAGATGAGCGAGGCGGTGGTCGCGGCGGATCCCTACGACGAAGGCGCGCTCCAGGTCTTCATGGCGGCGCTGGCTCACGGCGGCCAGCCGGGAACAGCGCTGGCGACCTTTGCCAGGGCTCGCAAGCGGCTGCGCGAAGACCTTGGCGTCGACCCGTCGCCGTCCACCGACGCCGTCCACAAGGCGATCCTGCAGGGCAAGCCGATACCGGGCCTGGTGATCGCCGTGGCGAGCAACCACGGCCGCAACACCGGCGCGTTGCTGCTGCCCGCGGAGGAAGCTGCGGGCAACGGCCTCGCCGGCAGGGATGCGGAGCTGGTGGTGCTCGACGTGGCGCTGTCTCAGGTGACGGCCGGCGACATCAGGCTCGTGGTGGTCGAGGGCGACAGCGGTATCGGGAAGACGCGCCTCGTCACTCATTGGGCGACACGCGCCCGGAATGAGGGAGCCACCGTGCTCCTAGCCAGCTGCGCCGGCCTCGACCGCATGGTGCCCCTCCATCCGTTGATGGCGGCGCTCGATCAATTCATCGAGAGCGATCGCCGCCGCGCGCAGGCTCTGTTCGGCCCGCAGCCTCCGTTTCGCACGCTGGTCGACGGGCCGCGCGCTGAGCCCACGCCTGCCGTCATCGCTCCTGCCCTCAACGCAAGCGTGCGCAGGCGAATGTTCGAGGTCATGCTCAGCACGTTCAGCCACATCGCGTCCGCCGGGCCGACCGCGATAGTGCTCGACGACGTTCATCTGGCAGGCGAGCTGACCCGCGGATGGGTCGAATTCGCCAGGGCACGCCCCTCCGGCGTTCCGCTGCTCATCGTCGTCACGCAGCTGTTGAACAGCAGGATGTCGAGCCGCGTCGATGATCGGATCACGCTCGGGCCTTTGGACCTGGCGGCGGCGAGGCTGATTGTCGGCAGCAACCGGGCTGAGGAGCTTCACGCCCTCACGGGCGGCAACCCGCTGTTCCTTCGCCAGCTTGCGGTCACCGACCAGCACGCCGGGCTGCCGGCCACGATCAAGCAGGCCGTCGACACGCGATGCGACCAGCTGGGGCCTGCCGCGCGCACGCTCCGCACCGCCGCCGCGATCGGACCTGTCATCGATCCGGATCTTCTGATGGAGGTTTTGAACCTTCATCCGGTGGACCTGTTCGCCCACCTCGAGGTCGGCGTGAAAGCGCTGTTCCTCGATGAGGGCGTCGGCGCCTTCACGTTCCATCACGAGCTGGTGCGCGAGGCGCTGGCCGCCGGGCTCACGGGCCCGTGGCGAGCCCACGTCCACAGGACCGTGGCGCGACTCATGGAAGCGCGACAGGCGCCCGACGCGATCAGGGTCGCGCACCATGCACGCCTCGGCGGCGATGTCACGCAGGCGGTTTCGACGCTCATAGTCGCTGCTCGAACTTGCGTTCACCGCCGCGACTATGCGGAAGCGGAACGCCTTCTCACCGAAGCGATCGAGCTCGAGGACAACGCTGACAGCCGGCTTCTTCGCGCCGAGGTGCGCATCACCATGGGGCAGTTCTCACGCGCTGCTGAAGATGCACGAGCGGCGATCGTGCGAGGCGCAGGCGCGGCGGGCATGGAGACCGCGGCGTGGTGCGCGTACTACCTCGGCGAGTTTGGCTATGCCCTGACGCTCGCGGAGGAGGGAGCTGCGCTCGCCGACAATCCAGGCACCAAGGCGCGGTGTCTCGTGATCGCCGGGCGCCTGCTACATGCCGATGGGCAGCTGGAGGAGGCGGAGCGCCGCTATTCGGACGCACGCAAGCTGGCCGATGAGAGCGGTCTGACGACGCTGGCTGCCACCTGGCTTGCCGCCCTGAGGTGTGACCAGGGCCACGCCAGGGATGCCCTCGAGCTGCTGCGACTCGCACCGGCGGCTTCGGATGACGTCGACCAGCCGCTGATCACCCGTCATCGGGAGCTGGCGCTGGCTCGGGCGCACATGATGCTGGGCGAGGTCGCTCAGGCGCTGGCGGCGCTCGACCGCCTGGCCGCCGACGGTGGCCCGGTAGAGATCGCTCAGGTCGGCCCTGATGGGGCCAATCTGCGGGCCGCGATCCTTGTGAACCTTGGCGAGGTGGAGGCGGCTGACGTCATCAATCTCAAGGAGCTGGACGAGGCGCGCGTCGGCCAGCTTCGCCCGCAGCTGGAGGCGAGCTTGATCGGCCTTGGCGAGAGCCGGCTCGTCGCAGGGGGAAGGCGGTCGGCCATGCGTTATTCGGGCGAAGCGGCGCGCGCTCGCGTGGCTCCATATCCGTTCAGGTGGCAGCAGAGGGGCCGGAGCCGGCTGCTGCAAGCCAGGCTGGAGCTGGCCGCTGGGAGGGTCGAGCACGCGCTGGCGGAGGCCAGGGACCTCATGGCCGACTCCAGCCGATCGGGGGATGCAGTCCGTTCGGTGGCCGCCAGGCTGCTCGAGGCGGAAGCGCTGGCGATGTCGGGTGCGGGCATCGACACCCAGGCGATCGGGGAGGTGCTCAAGCGGGCGGGGGACGTGCTGGGGGCGGAGGCGTGGCAGATCACGGCGCGCCTTGCCCGGCTGACGGGCAACGCTGGGTGGGAGGCACTCGCAGATCGGCAGCTGGAGCACGTGATCCAGGGGAGCGGCACGCACGCCATGGCGCTTCGTGCCTTTGCCCAGTCCCGGAAGGAGCCCCCCGGCAGCCCGTCGTAAAGGCCCGAAAACGGCTGCAACTTTGCTGCAGCGGTCGCTGTCTAAGCTCCAGCGATGAGAACCCCGCCCAAGTTTGCTGGCACACCTGTGAGAGGGCGCTCAGCAGGGTCGGCTACGTGACCGTGGAAGAGCGCCGGTTTCCGATCAGCGGGCTGGTGGCGAGGTTCATCGACCGGTTGACGGACCTTTCGCCCGGCGAGTGGGAGTCGGTACATCGAGCGATCAGTGGGGGAGCAACCCAGGTCGAGATGCTGGAGGCGAGCAGGAACGCAGCGGTGGCGCTGGCGGTGCGGGACCTCATCTCCCGAGAGCAGTTCGAAATCCTGTACGCGCCATTCCTGCTCGCGATCCCCATCGAGTCGCTGGAGACGCCGCCGACGCTCGACTGAAGCCACATCGTCAGGGAAAACCACCCGGGTTTCCTTCATTCTTTCCTCGTGGCCATCATCGTCGCTCCGCAACCCCAAGCGGCCGAGATCGGCCTGGAGGTCATGCGGCGTGGTGGCAACGCTGTCGACGCCGCCGTCACCTGCGCCTTTGTCCAGGGCGTGATGGATCCGCAGATGTGCGGCATCGGCGGCTGCGGCGTGATGCTCGTCCACAGCCCGCAACGTGGTGACGCCCTCCTCGAGTTCTATGCGACCGCCGGTGCTCGCGCGCGCGAGGACCAGTGGGAGAAGCTCTTCATCCGCGAAGCGGCCGACCGCTACGGCTACGTGCTCGAAGGCTGGGTCAACGACGTCGGCTACCAGTCCGTCGGCGTGCCGGGAACGGTAGCCGGCCTCTACGAAGCGCTGACGCGTTTCGGCACGATACGGTGGGACCAGGCCATCGCGCCAGCAATTCCACTGGCCCGCGAGGGCATCCCGGTCAGCGGCTTCATGCACGGCTACTGGACGACTGATTACGGCCCCGATGTCGTCCCCAACGTGGACAGGATCCAGGCGACACCTGCGGCGAAGGCGATCTACACGAAGAATGGCGACCTATTCGCCATCGGCGAGCGCCTCGTCCAGGCGGACCTCGCACGTACCCTGGAGCGCCTCGCGACCGATGGTCCCGACATCTTTTACAAGGGCGAGATCGCGGACGCGATAGCAGCCGATTTCGAATCCAACGGCGGCTTCATCACCAAAGAGGATCTCGCCGGCTACCGCGTCAACGTGACCGAGCCCCTGCGCGGCACCTATCGCGGCCTGAGCATCTCCGCCGCCGGCCCGCCTGCCGGCGGACTGACGCTGCTTCAGATGCTGAACTTCCTCGAGGGCTACGACGTCGGCTCGCATGGGTGGCCGAGCACCGAGGCCGCGCGCCTCCTGGTGGAGGCGATGGCGTGGGCGGTCGCGGACCGCGAGCTTCACGTCGCCGATCCGCACTTCGTCGATATCCCAACCGGCGCTCTGGCCGACAAGCAATACGCAGCGAAGGCCCGTGAGGCGGTGGCGGCTGGAGCGACAGCTCACGACCGCTCGGACACCACCCAGGTTTGCGCCATCGACGACCAGGGCAACGCCGTCTCGCTCACTCACACGCTCGGCTCGGCCAGCGGCGTGGTGACCCCCGGGCTTGGGTTTGGCTACAACGACTACATGAATTGCTTCGACCCGAGGCCGGGCACGCCAAACTCG
>DATCPW010000253.1:0-4346 GCA_036569865.1 Candidatus Dormiibacterota bacterium | reverse complement strand
CCGGTCTCCCGTTCGGCTTTCTGCTGCGTATCGAGGCGCTGGCTAGACGCGAGATCGGCCTACCGTGGCTGAGGCGACTCCTCTGATCTCCAACCTCGCCGCCGGAAGGCGGATCGGGGTTATCTCCATGCACACCTCTCCCACGGCCTCCTTGGGCCAGAACGGCAACGGCGGCCTCAACGTTTACGTTCGCGAGGTCGCCAACGCCTTCAGCGATCGGGGCATCGCCACCGACATCTTCACCCGCAGGCAATCTCCCGACGACCCTGCCATCGAGTCGCTTGCCCCCCTCTCGCGCGTCATCTATCTGCCTGCCGGGCGCAGCCTGGACAAGTACTCCCTCTACAGCGAGGTTCCGGGTTTTGCCGCCGGAGTCCGATCCTTTGCGGAGCGCGAGCACCTGAGCTACGACATGCTCTACTCGCACTATTGGCTGTCGGGCGAGGTCGCCTGCCTCCTGCGGCCGCAGATGGGAGTCGCCTGGGCGCATACCGCACATACGCTCGGCCTCGTCAAGAATCGCACGCTCGCGAGCGGCGCCAGGCCCGAGCCCGCGCTGCGGATTCGAGTCGAAGGCGAGATCGCGCAGCAGGCAGACCTGCTGATCGGTTCGACCTCCGACGAGGCCGATGACATCACCCGGCTCTACGGAGCCGACCCGGAGCACGTCCATGTAGTCGCGCCCGGCATCGACCTGGCCACGTTCCAGCCCCTCGACCGCGCCGACGCGCGCCGCAAGATCGGTTACGGCCCGGGCAGGGTGCTGCTCTTCGTCGGCCGGCTGGAGCGCCTGAAGGGTGTGGATGTCGCGATCAGGGCATTGGCGCTCCTTCGAGACCGCGCCAATGACGACGTGCGTTTGATCGTGCTTGGGGAGGATGTTCGCGACGGCGACGAGAGCGAGAAGGAGCGGCTGAAGCTGGTCGCCTCGGCGTCGGGCGTGCGCGACCGCGTCGATTTCCTAGGCTCGGTCGCCCACCACGAGCTGCCGTACTTCTACGCGGCGGCCGACGTTTGCGTGATGCCTTCTTACAGTGAGTCGTTCGGACTCGTCGCTCTAGAGGCGCAGGCATGTGGCCGCCCGGTCGTGGCTTCAGGCGTGTCGGGACTGCGCTCAGTTGTGCGCGATGAGGTCAGCGGCTACTTGATCGACGATCACGATCCCGCGATTTACGCCGAGCGCATCGGCCGCCTTTTGGCCGACCCGGAGCTGGCTCAGCAGATGGGTCGCCGAGGTCGCTTGCTAGCGCAGCGGTTCTCTTGGACGCGCACTGCAGACCGGCTCGGGAACCTGTTCGAAGGCGCGATCGAGAGCTCTCACGCGCGCGTCCAGGCCGGCGTGCGGCACGAGTAAGGGAACGAAGTAGCGTCGAACGTCGTCAGTGGTGTCGGCCTCGTACCGTCGCCGTTCATCAACCAGACCTGTCCTCCGTTCAGAAACGCGATCTGATGACCGTCCGGCGACGGGACTGGACTGGTGACGGCGATGCTCGGATCGGCGGGCAGTCCAAGCGCCGATGTGAGCGCGGTAGGCGGAGCGATGGCGCTGACCACGAACGCTTTTTGCAACGTGCCGGTGGTCGTTGGCACTGCGGCCGCAAAGACCAGGTGGACGGAATCGGGCAGCCACGCCGGTGCGCCGATCTCACTGGCGCTGGCGATGGTGTTCGTGGTTGCAGCACCGCTGAGATTCCGAACCTTCAGAGTGGTCACGCTGACGTCGTGACGCAGGTAGGCGATCCGGTTTCCCGCAGGCGCCCACGTGGCATCGCTGATCTGACCGTTCTCAACCGCTAGCTCGTAACGAGCCTGAATGCCGACGTCGTATCCCCAGATGACGCTCGACTGCGAGCCGACCTCGACAAAGGCGAGCCGTGCGCCGTCAGGCGAAACAGTTACTTGCGTGACCGCCGCAGAGATCACTGAGTCGACACCATTGGATGAAAGGCGGTTCAGCGCGCCGGCGTCGTCGATGAACACGTAGCCCATTCCGGAACCGAGAGCAGCCGCCCACGCTGCCTTGAAGCCGAGCGCCTTTGGATCCTGGCCGGGAGTCAGCACCGACCACGTTCCGCCGTCGCTCTGCAGAAGCAATGTGTCTCCCTCCGGCGACCAGCTGAACGAACGCACAGAGCTTCCGTCGTAGAGCTTGCGTGGAAAGCCCGACTCATTGACCATCCACAGAGGGCCTGAGGTGCCGTACGCATTGGCGGTCGCAAATGCGATCCAGTTGTGCAGCGGGCGAATCGGTCCTGTGATGAAGGCGATGCCCTGGTCAGCGGAAAGGCGGTTGCCATCCGCGTCGAGTGCCGTGCTCGTCACGCTGATCGTGTACGCGGTCGAGGGCTCGAGCAGGGTTGCGGGCGCGATGACGGCGCGCCGTCCATCAGTCGGGTTGAGGCGGACGGTGAACGGCACGGGGGGAGAGATGCTGATGGCTTGCTGCAGGCTCGGACCGTTCATGTCGCGGGTGAAGTCCACCGTCAGGTATGCGGCAGGGTCGACGCCTGTGTCGCCGTTGGCAGGCGTTGACCCGGCGAAGGCCGGAGGCCCCTCCGTGACGAACGACCAGTGATGACGAAGCACCGCGGTGTTGCCGGCCGGATCTTTATATCCAGCCTCCAGCACCACCTCGTACGTCGAGCTCGGCGCCAGGGTGGGGTGCTGATACGCGAGCTGACGAGGGTTGACCCAGACCAGGTTTCCACTGGTCGCCGGCTGCAGGTGAAGCCGCGACTCGATCGACTGCTGGTCGACGTCGTGGTCGAACGTGATGCGTATCGGCGCCGCGGTCGAGACGTCGATCGCGCCCCGCACCGGTGAGTAATCGACGATCTGAGGCGGGTTCCCGCCGCACGCGCTGATTGAGCCCACGACCAGCGCGCAAACAGCTGCGAACGCATAACTTGGAGCAAAAATGGTGGAGCGGAAGCCCGGATTCATTCCGGGCGTAACCCAGACTCGATGCTTGCGTCGCCATGACGTGGCCTAAGACAAGGGGGGTCCGTGGGGGGATCCTGATCCCCCCGCGCTCTTAGAGGTGCGACTTGAGGCGAGCCCTCATCTCGTGCGCCAGCTGCTCCAGGCGTGAAGAGTCGACGAACAGAAGGGAAATGCTGGGAATCTGATCTATGGCGCCTTCGATTCCCGCTTCGGACGGGTCGGCGGCGCCAAGGATGTCCTTCACCTTGCGAGCGCGGTTGCCGAGTGCGTCCTCGGCCATCGCCTGCAGCTCGGACACGATTGGCGACCAGTCCCGTTGTGGTCCGCTCGGGGGCGGTGTGATCGGTGCGACCTGCATCGCCGGCATCGACGGCGGGGTTGGATGAGTGGTTGGCGGCGGGTTGTAGGTCGGATAGACCGCAGTCGGCGGCGGCGTTGGCGCTTCGATGACGGGCATTGGGCTCGTGACAGGCTCGACCACCGGCGGTGGAGCTGTCGCGGCGACTGCCGGCCCTGTGGTGCGGGGGCCACGCTGCGAGGCCACGACCTCGTCAACATCGAGCGGCGGGTGCTTGGTGGCGTCAGCCGACTTGACCTCGATCATTGCGTTCGGGTCGTCGCACAAAGCCAGCGCGCGGTCGGGCTTATCCGAGATGTCGCGAGACTCGCTCGTGTAGGCGCCGGCCAGCTCGCCATCGGAGAGGATGATCACGCCAGTGCCTCCGGCGGACCGAATCATCACGCTGCCGCTGAGCTTGCGGTCGCTGAGGAACTTGAGCAGCGCTTTCATGTCAACCCACGCCGCATAAAGCTCGGTGTACATCGGCTTCGAGACCGTGAGCTCGTACAGACCGTCGATCAGCTCGGGCGAAAGGCCGACCACGTCGAGCACGCCGTGTCCTGTCATGACGTCCTGGTTGAACTGGTGCAGCGCGGTCTTGCCCAGGATCAAGCCTCCGGGCTCGGCCGCTCCGTCGTAGATGCACTCGAGGGCGGATCCCTCACGGAAGAGGATGAGGCCGGTGGCATCTTCGGTGAGCAGGCGCACGTAGCCCGTGTACCCCTCTTTCTCAAGGGTGGTGATCAGGCGCGGAAAGTCGACGAACGACGTCTTCAGCGAGTCGTATATGACCTGGCCCGCGGGCACTGGAATCGGCTCCCGCCCGTGCTTGGGTTGCGGTCGGTGCTTTACGCCGCGTCTTGGCTGGGGTGCTTCCACCTTTCTCTCCGGTTCAGGATTATCTTGGCGCTCCCCTCGCGCCTCGGCCTTGTCGACCTTGGGGGGTTCGGGCGCGCCGTGCCTCGGCGCCGACTCCGCGGCTTCGACCAGCTCGGGGATGCCGGCCTTGACAGTCTCATCGGCGGGTAGCTTAGCCTTCGCGTCGAAGTCAAACTCGCCTTTG
>DATCPW010000252.1:0-4470 GCA_036569865.1 Candidatus Dormiibacterota bacterium | reverse complement strand
CCGCGGGCTCGCAGTCCGAGGCCACCTCTCCCAAGAGCTGAGCCTCTCGTGGCCCTTCTAGACAGGGTCGTTTCGCGCGCGCGGCGACCCACGGTCGCCGTCGAAGAAGAGCGCATGTCGGTGATCGAGCACCTAGAGGCTCTGAGGCGCGCTCTCATCGTCTCGCTCGTCGCGTGGGGGATCACGACAGTCGCGTCGTTCTTCATCGCCGGGCAGGTCATCGGCCTGCTGGTGAAGAGGGCCGGCATCGGCCACGCCTACTACTTCCAGCCCACTGGTGGCGTCATCCTCCAGCTGCAGGTCGCGCTGTACATCGGCCTGGTGATTGCGGCTCCGGTGGTGATCCAGCAGATCTGGTGGTTCGTCAGCCCCGGGCTGCACGCACACGAACGGCGGTTCATCCTGCCGCTGATCGTTGCGACCATCGTCTTCTTTTTGATTGGTGTCGCAGTGGCGATCTTCGCGCTTCCCTTGTATATCCACGTCCTGAATTCGCTCGCGCCGCCCAACACCTCTTACTTCGCGGACATCAGCGAGCTCGTCGGCTTTCTGCTCATCATGGTCATCGGCTTCGGCATCGTCTTCGAGCTTCCGGTTGTGCTGTTCATGCTCGGAATGATCGGCATCATCAGCTCGAAGTGGCTGTACAAAAACAGGATATGGTGGTTCCTCGGATTGGGCCTCGTGGCCAACTTCCTCACTCCAGGTGTCGACCCCTTCACGCCGCTGATCATGTTCGTCCCGCTCTGGATCTTTTTCGAAGGAAGTGCATTGATGCTCAAGCTGATGAAACGGTGACGGACCACTCGCGGCCCGATGGACGCCAACCGGATCAGCTGCGCCCACTGAAGATCGAGCTCGGCGTGAACGTGCATGCAGAGGGCTCGTGCCTGATCGAGATGGGGCGAACTCGGGTCTGGATCACGGCCAGCGTCGAGGACCGCGTTCCTCCGCACCGTCGGGGGAGCGGCCAGGGGTGGATAACTGCCGAGTACTCGATGCTGCCGCGCTCGACCCACGACCGGGGCACACGCGAAGCCATCCAGGGACGGGTTGGCGGCCGCACGCATGAGATCCAGCGGTTGATCGGGCGCTCGCTTCGCGCCGCGGTCGACATGGGCAAGATTGGGGAGCGGACGATCACGCTCGACTGCGATGTGCTGCAGGCCGACGGAGGCACCCGCACCGCTTCCATCACCGGCGCTTTCACCGCTCTGTACATGGCGGTGAAGCGGATGAAGGACGCGCGGATGATCGACCAGATTCCAATCCGCCAGTATCTGGCCGCAGTCAGCTGCGGCATTGTTGAGGGCACGCCCATGCTGGACCTCGACTACACCGAAGACTTCACGGCGTCGACCGACCTCAACTGCGTGATGACCGAGGACGGCAAGCTGGTCGAGCTGCAGGCGACGGCGGAAGGCGCGCCCTACACGCGCGAGGAGCTCGACGCGATGTTGGCGCTAGCTCACAAGGGGATCAAAGACCTGATCGTCGGGCAGAAACGAGCCATCGCGACGCTTGGCTGAGCGCCGGCGCCGGCTGGTCGTCGCGACAGGCAACACGGGCAAGCTGCGCGAGTACCGGGAGCTACTGGCGAGCACGGGGCTCGAGCTGATTGCGTTCGATACCGAGGTCGACGAGGTGGGGGAGACCTACCAGGAGAACGCGAGGTTGAAGGCCGAGACTGCTGCTGAGCGATCCGCACTGCCCGCCTTAGGCGATGACTCGGGGGTCGAGGTCGAAGCTTTGGGAGGATTTCCGGGCCTCCGCTCGGCGCGGCTGGGTCCGACGCAAGAGGAGCGCACCGCCGAGCTGCTGAAGAGGCTCGAGGGCAAGCCGCGCCCATGGAGCGCGCGCTTTGTCTGCGTGCTGGCGCTGGCCAAACCGGGCCATCCTACCCAGTTCTTCGAGGGTGAGTGTCGAGGCGAGATCGTGCCGGAGTGGCGGGGCGAGGCGGGCTTCGGCTACGACCCTGTGTTCCTGGTTCCGGGGACGGGGAAAACGTTCGGGGAGATGCCGCCGGCGGAGAAGCGGCTGTACAGTCATCGGGCTCGCGCGGTGCGCGCGCTGCTGGAGTCGGGCGCGCTGGAGCGCCTCTATGATTGAGTCCGTCTTACGGGCGGTGGCTTAGCTCGGCAAAGCGCCTGGTTTGGGACCAGGAGACCGCGAGTTCGAATCTCGCCCGCCCGACCAACGCATTTTGAGACCCTGAAAACGGCCGATTTCGATCTCGTTTCGACCGTTCGGGAAGGTGTTGGGCGCGGGGTTGGAACGCCTGTGGAAAACCCCTGGAACCTGCCGAGTTAAGAGACTTGGGGCATTGCCTACCAGTCTCATGGTGGGGAAATATGCACAGGGTGAACCAGATAGTCAGCGTTCTTCCCGGCGGTGTTCCAAGCCCAACGCGGCGGCAGCCGCCGATCCTCGCCGCCTATGAGCACTTCCGCCTGGATCGCCAGGGGATGCTGGTCTCGCCGAGGACGCTGGAGTACTACGACGGCATGGTGCTGCCGTTCCTACGGTGGGTGGAGGCCGAAGGGGTGCAGCGATTCGAGGCATTGGATGTGTCTCGGCTGCGTGTCTACCGCGCCCAGCTGGCGACGAGGCCAGGGCGGCGGCATGGCCAGCCGCTGCAGCCGAAGACCATCCTGGAGTCGCACCGGGCGATTCTTTGCTTCCTGCGCTGGGCGAGGCGCGAGGGCTACCACGTCGACGGCCGCATCCTCGAGCTCACAGCGCCCCGGGTGCCCGACAAAGAGCCGACGGTCTATCACATCGCCCAGGTGCGAAAGGTGCTCGCGGCCTGCAACCCGGCGGTGCCGACCGAGGACCTGGTGGTGCGGATCCTGGTTGGCTCCGGGTTGCGACGCGCAGAGATCTGCGGGCTGGCAGTCATGGGCCCCTGATGGGCTATCGGATGTGATGACCGACTCACTGGGGAGAGGGCGGGTCGAGCTCCGGGTGCGCTGGGACGCCGGCGCCAAGGGCCGCAAGTCGCGCCGGGTCCCGATCACGCCCAAGCTGGCGGCGGGGATCAAGCGATATGAGGCCCGTCACCGACCTGAGACGGACCTGTCGCAGCTGCTCATAAATGGGCATGGCGCGCCTTATCAGGGGCCAGGGATCAAGTCGATGATGGACCGGCTCACGGTGCGCGCCGGATTCCGAGTGCACGCCCACGCGTTCAGACACACGTTCGCGACGGTGGCGGCAAAGCTGGGCTGGAACTTCGAGCACCTCCGTGCGGCAATGGGCCACTCGGACTACGGGATGCTGCAGCGCTACGTGCGGCTTGCGACGGAGCGTGACCTAGGACCGCGCGGCGACTGGCTGGAACTGATCGCGAGCAATCCGGCGACGGAGTGGAATTAGCCTCAAACTCGTTCTAAGAGTGAGTTGGCAATAGCGGCACGGGCTCCAGTCCTTCCGACGGCGGCTCTATATCTCGCAATAACTTCCGTCGCGTTGATCGCCGTCGGCCTGGTGGTCGGAATTGTCGGAGCGTTGGTCGGACCGCTTTGGCAGTCAGGGAGTCTGCTCACGTCAGGCCTTGCCCTAATCGCCTTGATGGCGTCCCCGGCGTTCGCTATCGCAGCAATTGTGGCTGGACATGTGTCGAGTCGCCGCTATCCCGCGGAGCGACTAGGCCGTGTGGGTTTGATCGTCGGCTACTGCGTCTTGGGCTCAATTGTCCTGCTTGCAGTCATCGGTACTTTGACATGGCTGTCGATCGGCAAGGCATAGTGTCGCGGTGCTCAAGCAGCGTCGTTCTCTCCAATAACAAACGACTGACCAGGTACTGCGTCTAAACCCCTGCTGGCCGGAGGTGGCTTGGGTGCGTTGGGCCCCGAACTTCAAGAGCAGGGACGTTTGGGACGTTTCGAAACGTCCCAAAACGCCGTTGAAACGTCCTGGCCTTGCTGGTTTGCTTCGCCTCGATGAGACATAGAGCGAATCTGCAAGTGATCCAGAGGACGAGTGGGACGCCTCAAGACGTCCCAAGTCGTCCCAAGTCGTGGTTGAGGCGTCCCTGGTCGTGGTGATGACATGGCTAATGTGAGATTCAGAACTGGGCCTGAGAGTGGGGATCGGAGACAGCGCGCGGGCTGCGACGCTGACGGGCAGGAAAGCCGCGCCGCGGCCGCGAGCAATGCGCTCGACCGTAGGCAGGCTGCAGCGCGTGCGCGCATTCATGCGCGTAACGCGACGCGCGAAGGGGTCGACGTGTGGTCGAAGCGTATGGACGAGAGGCGCGGTGTGGCTGACCGTGCACGCCAGCAGGCGCGAGCCAGTGACGCTGTTGTTCGACTCCGGCGGTCCGGGTCCCCTAACAGAGGACCGCCAAAAACCAGGCTGCCGGCGGGCTGTGGCTATGAGTTGTGCAGCTTGGGGCGCCGGCGGGAGGCACGGAACGCGTAACACCGTGCCTTCCAGGGCGGCGCGACCGAGTGGAGAGGCTCGAGTTCT
>DATCPW010000251.1:0-3271 GCA_036569865.1 Candidatus Dormiibacterota bacterium | reverse complement strand
ACGCTCGCGGACCATGCGCCGGTATCCTAGGGCCGCACGACGGCAGGCGCGCGCTCGTATCGCGGCAGGCGGCCGTTGGCCGCCGGTCAGGGCCTCGAGGCGAAGGAAGGGGTGGCACTAGGAGGAGCGCATCTATTGATGCGTGACGACGACGGGACGGGCCCCCTGACGCACGCATCGGGGTCCTGAGCCGATGAGACGAGTGCGTGACCGCCGGCGTGCGGTCCTCGGAGGCAGCGTGCGCCTGGGTGTCCCGGATTCGCGGCGAACCCTGGCGATCTACGGTGCCGCAGGGGCTTCGTTTGCGGCACTGTCGGCGCGCGGCCTCACCGTCCCGCTCTATGCGCATGAGCTAGGCGCCGATCGCTTTCAGGTCGGCGCGCTGTTCTCGGTCGCAACTCTTGCCGCCGCCTTGCTGTCGATGCCTGCAGGGGTTCTCATCGACCGCTTCGGCACGAGGACGCTGCTGATCCTCTCCTTGATCATCGCGGCCGGCTCTCAGCTGGCCATGGCCGAAGCCACGACAGTGGCGCCGTTGTTCGTCTGGCAGATCGTCGGCGGCCTCGGAGCCGGAGCCCAGCAGGCAGCGCTGTTCAGTGCCATCACCGCCCTGGTGCCGAGTGGCCGTCTCGGGCGCGCGATGGGTTGGCTGACGTTCTCGATGCAGGCCGGGTTTTTCATCGGGCCATCCATCGCCGGTTTGTTGCTCCAGTGGATCAGCCTGCGCACCGACATTGCGATGACGACTGCTTTGCTCGTGTTCACCATCCCGGGAGCGATGGTCGCCAGCACCGCGCCACAGTCGGGCCAGACGTTGTCATTTGTGCGACCCCTTCGTGCCCTCATCACCCAGCGCGCCTTCGGTCCCGTGGTCATCGGCCTTGTGGCGGCGACCCTGGCCTGGGGCACCGTTGGTGCATTCCTACCGATCTTTGGCAAGGAGAGCCTGGGCCTCCCGAACTCCCAGATCGGCCTGCTGCTGGCCATCCAGGCAGTCGCCAATGGCCTCGCGCGCATCCCCGGAGGCAGGCTGGTGGATCGGGCGAAGCACCGCTGGCCGATCGTGTTCGTGGGCGTGATGGTCTGGTCGGTGGCGGCCATGGTGCTGGGCCATCTCAGTGGGTTCTGGTTGCCCGTCGTCTTGCTCGTCATCGCCACACCGTTCATCGCGACCGCCTACGTGGCAATGGGAGTCGTCTTCGGGGACCTGTCAACCGGGTCCACCCGCGGCGTGACGATGGGCGCCTACGGGACTGTGTTGTTCCTCGGTTTGGCGGCCGGCCCGCTGGTGTTCGGGCCGATCGTCCAGACATACGGCTACGCCGCCGGCTTCACTGCTTGCGCCGCGGTCGCGATGGTGCTGGCTCTCGCGATGGCCGCGTTCCACGCCGAGCCCTTACGCCCGCGCTCCGAGATCCCCCTGCCTCCGCCCGCGCCGGGGACGTGACCTCCGACCTGCCGTCGGGCTGGTGCGCGCGACGTATTCGGCCAGCACCTCGCCGTGGCTGGGGAACGCAAGTGGTGGCAGCGAGTCGAGCGTAAACACCCCCACCTCGAGCATCTCCGGGCCGGGAGTCGGCCGGCTACCGGCCGCAAGCCTGGCCTGATAGGCGATCCCGACCATGCTGGGAGCCGTGCGCTTGGCGATGTGATAAACGGCGATAAGGCGTGTCATCTCGACGGCGGCGCAGATCTCTTCGAGGCATTCGCGGGCCGCGGCGTCCCAAGGATCCTCATCGTCGTTGACGAATCCGCCCGGAAGGCACCACAGACCGAGGCCGGGTTCAATTGCCCGCCGGCCGAGGAGAATCCCTCCGTCGACCTCGACCACCACCGCCGTCGTGACCTTGGGGTCATGCCACAGCACGAAGTCGTCGTTGAGACAGGCTTCGACCTCGCGGCCCTCGACCACCCGCGTCACGAGCTCGGCGCCGCAGTTGACGCAGTAATGGGCCATCTATCGAACTCTAGAGACCATTGAAAACCGCCGAGAGAGTGCTAGGCGTGCTGCTTCGTCGGTGCGGTTTTCATATCGGCGACCCGGACCTGGTTGCGCCCGCCCTGCTTGGCGGCATAGAGGGCCTGGTCCGCGCGCTCCATCAGGGTGGTGAACAGCGACGGTTCGGCCGTCGCGGCCACGCCGATGCTGATGGTGAGCTTCAGGCCGCCGGGGAACGTTGCCGCGGCGACCTTGGCGCGGATGCGCTCGGCCAGCGTGCGCGCCCCCTGCTCGGTCGTCTCATGCAGGATGATGCCGAACTCCTCGCCACCGTACCGGGCGCAAACATCCGATTCCCTAGCCCCCGAAGTGAGGATTTTGGCCAGCTCGTGCAGAACCGCATCGCCCTCCAGATGGCCGTACGTGTCGTTGACCCCCTTGAAGTGGTCGAGGTCGATCATCAGGAACGCGATGCTCTTGTGATAGCGCCGCGCTCTGTGCATCTCCTGCAGGTAGCGCTGGGCCAGAGCTCGCCGGTTCGGTAGCTTGGTCAGCTCGTCGGTGAGCGCGTTCTCCTCCTGAGCCTGGAACAGCTGGGCGTGCCGGATGGCGATGGCGCCCTGAGAGGCCACTCCATTGAGAAGGTCGGCCTGGTCGTCGGTCAGCTCCCGCCATGCATTGAGGTAGAGCTCCATCGCGCCCATCAGCTGACCGGATCGCTGCATCGGGACGACCAGCACGTGCTGCGGGTGCCCGCCTGCCTCGAGGCCGGGCGAGGCTTCGTCCGCGAGCTTGAGCACCTGGGGGCGCATCGCCGTCAGCGCGGTGCGCAAGGGCTCCTCCTCGAGGTGGCGCACGACCCCTTTGGCGCGATGCGCGAGGTTGTACTCGGCTTCCCGGCGCATCTCGTTGGTGCCGGGAGTCATCAGGTACATCGCCCCGGCGACAGCCCCCATGATCCTGCCGGCGTGCGTCAGGGCCACGTTCAGGACCTCTTCGAGCGCCAGCGAGGAGTTGACGGCGGAAGCGATCGCCAGCAGGAGGCCAGCTCGGTCTCGGGCCCCGCTCTCGTCCGCCAGGGCGGCCTGAAGCTGCCTCGTCGTCCTGCGAAGACGCATCAAAGACACTGTCAGCAGGACGAAGGCGACGACAAGCAGAATCGAAGTCACGAGCAGCACGCTCGCTATATCGGGCACAGAGCCTCCCCTTTTTGAGTTGCCCTAGGTTAACGCCCCTGACCGCAGGGTTGTTCGGGCTATACTCGGCCCGACCTGGAGCCGATCTCTTTCGACGACCTCCCCCTCGGCGGCGAGTGGACGACCCGGCGGCGCA
>DATCPW010000250.1:0-4010 GCA_036569865.1 Candidatus Dormiibacterota bacterium | reverse complement strand
CGGCGAGCACGTGCATAACCGCGTGATGTGGAAGCAGTTCCTGCAAGCCGGCGCCGTTGACTTCTGCCAGATCGACAGCTGCAGATTGGGCGGGGTCAATGAAGTGATCGCGGTCTTGTTGCTGGCCGCCAAGTTTGGCGTGCCGGTGTGCCCGCATGCAGGCGGCGTTGGCCTGTGCGAATACGTGCAGCATCTGGCGATCTTCGACTACATCGCCGTAGGCGGTTCGCTCGACAACCGAACGTGCGAATACGTCGACCATCTACACGAGCACTTCGTGGACCCGGTCAACTTGGTACGCGGACGCTACATGCCACCTACAGCACCAGGCTACAGCGCGCAGATGAAGCAGGAATCGCTCGCGGCTTATGAGTACCCCGCCGGCAAGATCTGGGCCGACTTGGCCAAGGCCTGACGAAAGGACATCGACGATGCCACGCGCCGCGCCTAGGTCTGGTCGGCGCCTTCTCTGAACAGCCCGTCCAGGTCGAGGCGCCGGTTGCCCAACGCCATGTGCCCCTCTTCGTCTCTCGGCCACTGGTCTTCGCTGCGGTCCCACGCCAGCTCTAGGCCGTTCTCGTCAGGGTCTCGGAGGTAGAGGGCCTCGTGGGTGCCGTGGTCGTTGAAACCGTCCAAGGGCCAATCGGCGGCAACCAGCCTCCGAAACGCGTCGCCTAGCGCAGCCCGGGTCGGGTAGCGGATGGCGACGTGATACAGACCGGTCGTTCCTGGCGGTGGAGGAGTGCCGCCCTTCGACTCCCACGTGTTGAAGCCAAGGTGGTGGTGGTACCCGCCCGCCGACAGGAAGAGGGCGTCGGGGCGGCGGAAGACGACATCGAAGCCGAGGATGTCGACGTAGAACTTGTAGATCCGATCGATGTCGGCCGTCTTGAGGTGGACGTGGCCGATGTCGACGCCAGGATCGATCGGCCTGGCGCTGCGCTCGGTCGGCGTGACTCCCTGGATTAACTGGTTCTTCATGCTCCTCTCCACATACCTCCACTGGAGGCACCCGAAACCAGAACTGGCAGGCTCGACCGTTTGTGCCCTTTTGGCCGTAGGAATCGCCGGAGGTACGACCATTTGTGCCCTTTTGGCCGTATCAATCGGGGATTCGGGCATGCTGGCTTCCGTGGAAGAAGGCACTCGTAAAGCGCTGAACTGGTCGCCTGCCGCGGTTCCTGGTCGGAGCGCCATCGATGGGGACCTGGTCAGGCTCGAAACGCTCGACCCAGAGCGACACGCCGCTTCTTTGTTCACCTCCGCCCACATGCCCGGCGCCGAGGACCTTTGGCAGTACCTGCCCTACGGACCCTTTGCCGGCCAGGCCGAGTTCACGACCTGGCTCGAGCAACGCGCTGCCTCGGCCGACCCGCTCTTCTACGCGGTGGTCGACTGGGAATCGATGCGCGCCCTGGGCATGGCCAGCTACCTGCGGATCAAGCCAGAGCACGGAGTGATCGAGATCGGCCACATCTGGTTCGCGCCCGAGCTTCAGCGCACGCGCAAGGCGACCGAGGCGATCTTCCTCCTGGCCAAGACGGCGTTCGACGACCTCGGCTACCGGCGGCTCGAGTGGAAGTGCGACTCGCTTAACGTCCCTTCGCGGCGGGCGGCCGACCGGTTTGGGTTCACCTTCGAGGGCATCTTTCGCCAGCACATGATCGTCAAGGGCCGCAACCGGGACACCACCTGGTTCTCGATGACCGACGGCGAGTGGCCGAGCAGGAAGGCAGCCTTTGAGGCTTGGCTATCCCCCGAGAATTTCGATGCCGCCGGAAACCAGCGCCGCGGTCTTGCGGAGGTCAGGGCTTCGATCGAGAGGCCGTGATTCCGCACTTCTGGTGCCAGCCGCGCGTCTCACGGGTCCGAATTCCGTCCGTGTGGCGCCAACCGTGCGGCTAAACAAAAAGGGCCGGCGCGGCGCCGGCCCTTGGGAGAAGTTCTAGTCGTCTAGCTGCAGCCGGTCGTGGCTCCGCAGTTCAGGCACTTGTAGCACGAGCCTGAGCGGACGGTGATCGCGCCGCAGTCCGGGCACGCCGGGGCGTCCGTGTTAACGAACGCGATTCGCTGAACCGTGCCACCTCCGTTGCCGTTGGTCACCGGTGATGCGATGACCCTCAGCTCGGTGGCCGTCTGCGTCTCTTTGCTCGATCCCGCCGGCGCCGGCAGGACGATTGGCTCGGCGGAGGGCGCCGGGTCGCGCCGGATGATGCCCACCTCGTCCTGAGCCTCAAGCGGCAGGAAGTGGCTTGCCATCCATCGGAAGATGTAGTCGACGATCGACTTCGCGATCGGGATTTCCTTGTTCTTGGTGAACCCGGAAGGCTCGAATCGCATGTGGCTGAACTTGTCGACCATGAACTTCACCGGCACACCGAACTGGAGCGCGTATGAGGTCTGGGTGGCGAAAGCGTCCATCAGGCCCGAGATGGTCGAGCCCTCCTTGGCCATGGTCACGAACAGCTCGCCGGGGGTGCCGTCCTCGAACAGGCCGACGGTCAGGTAGCCCTCGTGGCCCTGGATATCGAACTTGTGGGTGACCGCCTTGCGCTCGTCGGGCAGCTTGCGCCGCATCGCGCGGTACTCGACCTCGGCCGGCGCCGCCTTCTCCTTGTCGCGTGACGTGGAGAGCGGCTGTGAGCGCTTGCAGCCATCGCGGTAGATGGCGATGCACTTGAGACCGAGCTTCCAGGACTCGAAGTAGGTCTGCTCGATCTCTTCCACGGTGGCGTCGGTTGGCAGGTTCACGGTCTTGGACATCGAGCCGGAGATGAACGGCTGCACGCCGGCCATCATCCGCACGTGTCCCATCGGCGCGATCGAGCGATTGCCGTTGACGGGCTTGAACGCGCAGTCGAAGACCATGAGGTGCTCCTCAGCCAGGTGCGGGGCACCCTCGATCGTGTCGTTCTCGTCGATGAAGATGACGATCTCCTTCACCTGGTGCTCGTCGTAGCCGAGCTTGCGGAGCGCTGCGGGCACGGTGCCGTTCACGATCTTCAGCAGGCCGCCGCCAACGAGCTTCTTGTACTTCACCAGGGCGAGGTCGGGCTCGATCCCTGTGGTGTCGCAGTCCATCATCAGGCCGATGGTCCCGGTTGGTGCGAGGACCGTTGCCTGCGCGTTGCGGTAGCCGTGCGCGCGTCCGAGCTTGACCGCGTCGTCCCATGTGTTGCGTGCGGCATCTACCACGTCCGCCAACTCTGGTGACGTGTTGAGCTGGTGAGCCGCCTGGCGGTGCTTCTCCATCACCCGCAGCATCGGCTCGCGGTTCTTGGCGAACTCGCTGAACGGTCCCTTGACCTGCGCCATGCGCGCCGACTGGGCGAACGCCTCTCCCGTCATGATCGCGGTGAGCGCGCCGGCGAAGCGCGACCCTTCGGGGGAGTCGTACGCCAGGCCCATCGACATCAGCAGCGCCCCGAGGTTGGCGTACCCGAGTCCCAATGGCCGAAGCGCCTCTGAGTTCTTGGCGATCGCCGGAGTGGGGTAGGAGGCGTTCGAGACCAGGATCTCCTGACCGGTGAAGCAGATATCGACGGCGCGCTTGAAGCGGTCGACGTTGAACGTGCCGTCCTCCGACTGGAACTTCATCAGGTTGAGCGAGAGCAGGTTGCAGGCGGTGTCGTCGAGGAACACGAACTCGCTGCATGGGTTCGTGGCGTTGATGCGGCCCGTGTTCGGGACCACGTTCCAGTCCTGGATGGTCGTATCGAACTGAAGGCCCGGGTCGCCGCAGATCCACGCTGCGTCGGCGATCTCGCGCCACAGCTTGCGAGCCTTATACGTGTCGACAGTGCGGCCGCCGACGATAGCTTTGGTTTCCCACTCCTTGTCGGCCTCGACTGCCTTCATGAACTCGTCGTTGACGCGCACCGAGTGGTTTGCGTTCTGGAACTGGACCGAGTCGTACGCTCCGCCCGGCACGTTGAACCCAACGTTGTAGCCGGCCTCGATAAGCGCCCATGCCTTCTTCTCCTCTTCCGCCTTGCAGCGAATAAAGTCGA
>DATCPW010000249.1:0-18455 GCA_036569865.1 Candidatus Dormiibacterota bacterium | reverse complement strand
ACCGACGAAGGTAAGCAGGTCGGGCTCGATTTCCGGGCGCCGGCGCGTTGCCTCCTCGACGGCGAGCGACACCCTGCGCCGATCGTCTTCGGCGATCGAGCCCAATCGGACATAGGTCCTGTAGACGGTCAACGCCGCCGCGATCTCGCGAATGGCATCCTGCAGTTCGCGACGTGTCCGGTCGCGATGGAGGCGGTAGCGATCGCAGATTTCGACCAACAGGGTGGTCAGGCGCTCGAGGTCGGGCGCAAGGTCGATGGCCATCATTTCGTGCTTGGAGCTTCGGGCCACCTCGGAGAACGGCCGTGCCTCACCCGTGAACTCGTGATACAGCGCCGTCATCGCCTCTTCGTTCCTGGAGTCGACAAAAAGGCCGTCAACGTGTGAGATGAAGTCATAGCCCGTCGTGCCCTGGACAGGAAACGTGCTGAGCAGATGCTCGTCGTAGCCCAACACCTTCTCGACGACCATGTATCCGTTGGGAAAGGCGGCCCGCGTGCTGCTTAGGTAGGCTTCCGGATCTCGCAATCCATCGATGTGATCGAAGCGAAGCCCGGCTACGCTCCCGTCTGCGAGAAGCTTGAAAACGACGCGGTGGCTGTCATACAACACCTGCTCCAGTTCGACGTGCAGGCCGATCAAGGTGTCGACGGTGAAGAAGCGCCGGTAATTGAGCTCTTCCTGAGCGGTGCGCCAGTAGGCGAGCCGGTAGTGCTGCTTCTGAAGAAGTGCATCGAGAGCATTCCGGTCTTCGCCGACGGACTCGATCTCGAGTCCGTCGAGGCTCTCGCGCGAGATGGGAAATTCCAGTTCGTGATAGCGCACGACGACGTCGTCCCCTTGGCCATCCAGGGTGAGCCGTCCTGCCTCGAGCTCGCGGCCGTACCTGTCTCCTAAGACGCCAAGCAACACTTTGCCTTTCAAGCTCGACATCGCCGGATCCCAATCGATGTCGAAATAACCGGCGTAAGGGCTCGACTTGCCGTTCCGCAAGATGTCCCACCACCACGGGTTGCCTCGGCCCGCGGTCGACATGTGGTTTGGCACAACGTCCATGAGCAGTTTCAGCTCGTGCCTGCCTAGGACGGTGGTCCAGCCACGAAAGGCGGCCTCGCCACCCAGCTCGTCACTGATCCGGCCAGGATCCACGACGTCATATCCATGGGTGCTGCCGGGGCCGGCCTGCAGGATCGGCGAACAGTAAATGTGACTGACTCCGAGCATCGAGAGGTACTCGACGCATCCGGCGGCAGCCTCGAAAGGGAAAGCTTTGGATAGCTGGAGGCGGTAAGTGCAGCGGGGCGTCAGGTCAGACATGGGGTTTGTCACCAAGGTTCGCCCTCATATGGTGACAACCGCGAGCGAACAGAAGCTCGGATGCTCGGCCGGCTGCGCTAGTACCCTGCTCTTTAGGCGCCAGGTGGCAATCCTCCGTGGGGATCGGCACTCCACCCTGATCCAGAGCGCCGGGAGGTCGAAAATGGCGACAAAACTCACCAGCCTCAACCGCTTTTCGCAGTCCGAACGGCCCGATCCGCGTGGTGCCGCTTCGCGTCCCCGATGGCCTGGTCGCGCCTGCCGCCCCGCCGAGCGCCGCTCCAAGCCTCACCTATCGGGGCGGCCCACTGCTAAGCGCAGTGCATGTCTTCACCTTCTTCTGGGGCGACGGCTGGCAGGGGCAGCCCCAGGCCGACGTCATGCAGCAAAATGCACCACAGGGGCCGACGGCATGGCCGACTGCTTCGATCTCAGCCAGGCGCCCCTGCCGGCACCAGCCTGACGTCCATTGCTCCTCCGTGTGGCTTGTGAGCGAGGATCTGCACGACGATCCCCAGTTTGGAGGTGTTGATGTGATCGATCTCAAAGCCTTCCTTGAGAAGGTGCTTGAGCGGTTCTCTGACCATGTGATCGCCGTAAAAAAGCACGGTGAAGATGTTTACAAGGTACTGAACAGCGCGAACCGGAAGCATCGAACTACGGACGTGCTCCAGTAGTAGGATCCGGCCGCCCGGCCGGAGGACCCGCCAGGCTTCAGCGACCGCTTTACGGTCGTCGGGAATCCAGCAGAGGGAGAGAGTGATGACAACTGTGTCGAAACTCGCATCTTCGAAAGCCAAAGCCTGGGCGTCGCCAACACAAAGGTCGATGTCGATTCCTAATTCCACCGCTCGGCGCCGGGCGATCTCAAGCATGGCGGAGCTGATGTCTACACCGGTCACCTGGACTTTGGGCGGGTAGAAGGGCAGGTTTAGGCCTGTTCCGATCGCAATTTCCAGAACATTCACATCGGCTTGGGAGCACACCCATTCGCGACCGCCCACCAGGAAGGCGCGCTCCAAGTAAGCAACGTTGCTGTCGTACTTGGGAGCGAGTCTGTCCCAGATCCGGCGGACCCGCTCGGTATTTTTCGTCCGCGTGGTGGCCCGCAGACGACTCATTTACCGCACAACTTTTCTGACAAGTACGGCGCCCGGCATAAAAAGATCATCAATATTCGCGGGCGGTAGCAGCGAGCTCTCGCGGGTCAGGCGGTTGCGGTCAGCCTTTGGCCTTGGCAGGCTCGCTCGTACCCAGCTCCTCTAGCCTCCTAGCTATCTCATCGAGCATTTGGCGGACATATTCATTGGCGACTCCCCGGACAGCCTCGGTCGGCGCCTGCGTGCCGACGAGAGCGCGATCCGCCATACCTTGAAGAATGACCTTGGTACGGCCACGCGTAGGGGCCTCGATGAACTCAAGCGTGCCCGTGACCTTAGGTTTGAAGCGCTCTATTGGGGACTCCAGTTGGAAGCTGCAGGAAGCGGACCTCTTTGACGACCGAATCTGTCCGATCCGCACGACCAACCGGTCTGGACAGGTGCCAGTGAACGCGAGCTCGGCGGTGGAGGCACGGCCTTGGGGCCCCCGCCAGAGTCCCCCCTGCAGTAAGCCGGCAACCGACTCCGGGCCGATGAACACAACGCTCTGTGCATGGACTCCCTGGATCACTGACGCGGTTGCCCATACATTTGAATCTTGCGATATTGTAGCAAACGCACCAGCGAACACCTGCAGTAGTTTAGAATGTTCAAAGATATGCCTGGTTCATTGCAAAGCTTTAAGGCCGAGCTCTTCAAGGCCCTTGCGCACCCGACCAGAATCCGCATCCTCGAGCTTCTCCGCGACGGCGAGAAGAGCGTCACCGAGATGCAGCTGGCACTGTCGGCCGAGGGCTCGTCGGTTTCTCAACAGCTGGCCATCCTGCGGATGAAGAACCTGGTCGACACCCGTAGGAAAGGCAACGTCATTTTTTACCGACTTCGCGATCGTCAGGTCAACAAGCTGCTGGATGTGGCCCGACAAATCTTCGAGGCGCACGTCGTCCAGCTCCAGTCCATCACCGGTGGGCAGGAGGAAACCCGCAGGACAGCTACCCAGTCGAGGTGATCAGCTATGGCTCGAAGTGGGCCGCCTGGCACCTGCGCCGCCTCGCCGAGAGACCGGCCAACCTGATGTTTGGGATCACACCGGAGCTCAGGAGGTGACCGGGCCGATTGGCTCGAAGACGGCGGTGAAATGGCGCAGCGCGGCCGGTTCGGACACGATCCGGTAGCCTCCGATCGCCGTCCGGTTCCGGGCCAGGAATTGCGCCACCTCGATGACGTAGTCGACGTGACTCTGGGTGTAGACGCGCCTCGGGAGGGCCAGGCGCACGAGGTCCTTGTCCGCAGGCACCTGCTTCCCCGTCTGGGGATCGGTATGGCCGAACATGACGCTCCCCACCTCGATCGAGCGCACGCCGCCTTCGACATAGAGTGCACAGCTCAACGCCTGACCTGGCAAGAGCTCGGGTGGCACATGGGGCAGCATCGCGCGCGCGTCGATGTATACGGCGTGGCCGCCCGGCGGTTCGACGATCGGTATGCCAGCGTCACGGATCCCCGCGCCGAGATACTCCGCGCTGCGCAGCCGGTAGCGAAGGTAGTCCTCATGTAGGACTTCCTCGAGACCTTGGGCGATCGCTTCCAGATCCCGCCCCGCAAGACCGCCGTAGGTCGTGAAGCCTTCCGTCAGGATCAGGAGCTGCCGGGCGTTGTCGGCCCAGTTGTCGTTGTTCAACGCGAGAAAGCCGCCAATGTTGGCGATCCCGTCTTTCTTCGCACTCATCAAGCAGCCGTCGGCGTAAGAGAACTGTTCGCGGGCAATCTCTCGAGGCGTCCTGCCGGCGTTCCCCGGCTCGCGCATCTTTATGAACATCGCGTTCTCAGCGAAGCGGGCGGCGTCGAGTATCAGCGGAACCCCGTGCTGGTTGAGCAGCGCCCGCGCATCGCGGAGATTGCGCAGCGACACCGGCTGACCTCCACCGGTGTTGTCCGTCAGCGTCATGATGCACATGGGTACTTGTCGAGCTCGAGCTTGAAGCAGGGATTCCAACCGCTTCAGGTCGATGTTGCCCTTGAATGGCGCAGGCTGCGATGGATCGGCAGCCTCCTCGCACGGGAGATCGAGAGCCTCAGCCCCGGTGACTTCGATGTTCGCCCGAGTGGTGTCGAAGTGATGGTTGCCTGGTATGACCTTGCCGGGTCCAGATGTGACGGAGAACAGTATCCTTTCAGCCGCCCTGCCCTGATGGGTCGGTATGACGTGCTTGAATCCCGTCAGCTCCTTGATCGCATTCTCGAAACGGAAGAAGCTGCTGGAGCCCGCATAGGCCTCGTCGCCGCGCATCATCCCCGCCCACTGCTCGGAGCTCATGGCGCCGGTGCCAGAGTCGGTCAGGAGGTCGATGAGCACGTTGTCAGAGGCGAGTCGAAAGAGGTTGTAGCCCGCCTCCTTCAAGAAGGTGGCCCGCTCGTCGCGGGAGGTCATCCGTATGGGTTCGACCGTCTTGATCTTGAACGGCTCGATGATCGTATGAAACGAGTCGGGCCGGGTCATTTCGTCGCCAAGGGATCGCAACGTTATTTGGTCCGCGCGAGCCGCGCGCCGATCCGTTCGAGAAAGTCTTTGACGGTCACTTCTGCGACCCGGTGAAACAGAGCCCGGTCGGCGATCTTCCCGATGAGCCCGAGAGGTGGCTGGTAGTCGGCGCTGAGGCCCAGGAGAGTTCTGGCGGCGCCCAGCGCGGCGACCTCCAGCACCCCGTCCAGAGTCGGGAACAGTCCGGCTTCGGTCGCGGATCGCCAGCGGATGGGCAAGAACATCAGCCCCCCCGTGGCCTTGGGTGCGCCGATTTCTACGGTGATTTGCCTGCCGATTCGGCGTTTGCCAAGGTTGAATCCCAGCTCCGAGAGAAGTTTCTCCCCGGCCCCATTCGCACCCCTGGCCATGTCAGGCAGCCAATTCTCGACGCCGGCTGCCATCTCAACCTCGACCTCCTCGATCGGGCGTGCCACATCCACATAAGATCGCAAGAACACTTGGACCAGATGCTGAGGTCGATGATTGCCCCTAGGGAGGGCCAAGGGTCCCCACGCTTGTGAGGCTTTCGACCCTCGGCGCCGAAGGGATGGGATGTTAAGCATGGACATGAGATGGGTCACACCCCCGCGGAGGATGATCGGTCGTTAGGGCGCGCCGGGGCCAGAGCATCCTCCGCGGGAGTGCTCGAGCTCAACGAGGAACACTGCTGGCAATATCTGCAGGTTCACCAACTTGGCAGGTTGGCGATCGTGATCGGCGGCCGTCCCCAAATATTTCCCGTCAATTACGCAGTGGGTGAGAAAGCGATCGTCTTCCGTACCGAACCGGGCAGCAAGCTGGCGCACGGCCCGGGCTCCGTGGCTTGCTTCGAGATCGACGGCTACGATCCGCACGCGCGTGAAGGATGGAGCGTGACTGCTGTGGGTCCGCTCGAGGAGATCACCGACGCGGAAGATGCTCGCAGCCGGGCATTACGCCAGCTCCGGTTGGATCCACTCGCGCCCGGCGCCAGGCTGCACTGGATTGCCCTGAATGCTGAGAAGGTGACAGGCCGTCACTTCGCCGCCGGCTGGCTCATCCCGGGCGTTTTCTTCGGTTAGGCGGTACTACGCAGCCAATGTCAGTGGTGATCCGCTTCGGGACTCAATGCTTGTGCGCGGTCCGACAGAATAGGTCTGAATGCAAGGCGCTTCCGAGCTCAAGCTCACCGGGCACGCGCTGACTCCACGCGCGCAGCGCAGCTGGTGGCTGCGTGAAGCATTGGCGTCTGAAGATGCGCGCCATGCCCGCCCCTCATTGGGAACGCGACCGCAGACGTTGTCATCGTCGGGGGCGGGTTCACGGGGCTGTGGACGGCCTACTTCCTTAAGGAACTCCGACCAGAGCTCGGTGTCGTGGTGCTCGAGCAGGACATCTGCGGTGGCGGACCGCTCGGCGGCCCCGAACTAGTGCGCTCGGAACTCATCTCTCCAGGTCCTGATCGCGCCCCTCGACCGCAAGCGTCGCTTGGCGGGCACGCACTCGGTTCAGCTTCAGCGTTGCCCGATCCTGCTTGTTCAGATCGGCTGTCTCGCCAAGAAGGTCAAATGTCTGGTCAAGCAGTCCCTCTCGGCGCTTGCCCTCCCAGCCTCCACGCAGCAGGATCCCAGCAATGGCCTTGAAGTCCAGACCCGGGCCAGAGTTGATGAGCTGCCACATTTCGTGCCGGTCTTTGTCGCCTGGGAGCGTGTCCGGTCGGTCGAGCAGAGCGGCCATCTTGGCCACGAACTGGGCCTCAGCCGTGAGCACTCTGGTGCGGTCAATTTTCTCGGTGTGATCGATCAGGACCTCGACCGGAATCTGCAACCTGCGACCAAGCTTGGATTGGTAGACCGGGTACACATCAACCCCGACGCCGTCGATTTCAAATGCAAACTGCTGCCCGCTGATGTGGCGGCTGGGTGCCAACTGGAACTTTGCACCTAGTTTGCCCAGCGTCACGTGGTCGACAATGATGTCGATGTCGTGGCTCTTGGCAACGCGGGCCCGCAGATAGCTGGCCCAGCCCCCGATCAGAACTGCGTCAGGGAACTCCCGAACGAACCTGCGCATGACCGCCTGCACATGGTCCTCGCTTGGTCTAGTCAGACGTTCAGGCGACATCGCGCACCAGTTTGCGATCCATGTCCTCGAGGAATCGCTGCGCCTGCCAGGTGGGCAGGTTGAAGAGGTCAACGTAAACCTGGCAGCGAGGCGCGACTTTTCCATATCGGCTCAGCAGCGGATCCGGCTCGAGAACCAGCAGGTTGGCATCCCCACGACGAAACGGGAATCGGCGCCGGACTTCACTCACCCCGGCGTAGACAAGTACTTGCTCGTAGTCGGCCACCAGGTTGCGTCCTTCGTGTTGAACGAATGCCGTGTATGCGGTTGGCACCGCAGATGATGGAAGCTGGGCCTCAATGTCATTCACCGACATCGGCACCCTGGTCGCGTAAACGACGTCGGCATTAAGGTCGCGTAGCGCGGCCCACAGCAGCAGGAGCCGCTTGGGATCCAATACGCGAAGGCCGCTCGCGCTGCCGCGTACGGCTCCGATTGCTCGGGGTCGCTCCAGGCCCTTGTGGATGGTTGACACAGGCAGGTTCAACTCCTCGCTCAATCGAGTAAGCGAACTACGCCTGACGCCAAGGTCAAAGGCGCCGACCAGAAGATGGCGCCAAACCATTTCGGTTCGACTAAGCACGACCACAGTTTACGCCATTTAGCGAATTTCAAGCCAATCTACCGCCCAAGTTGATTGCACTGATCTCACCCGCCTGGCCGGCGTCAGCTTGCGGTTATTAACCGCAAGGTTTGTCGCCAAGAGCACAGAAAGTAAGGGTGACTGAGATCAAAAAAGCGTGGCCTTGGAACCGAAGTGTCACGGGGCGTTGCTGTACCACTGCTGTACGGTTGCTGTACTTTCGCGCCGAATGCACCGGCCGCAGGCTTGATTCGTTTTCAGTTTTGGCTCCGGAGCAGGGATTCGAACCCTGAACCTTGCGGTTAACAGATCGCTGCACCCCGTTCAGAAATAGCCTCCCGAATTCACTGAGTATCGCTGAGTGCCACCAATTAGCCCTGTTTGTCACCGGCGCTGCTGTACGAAACAGCGTGCGAGCTCACATGAACGGCGAACCAATTGGCCGCCGATCGACGCCTACGGAGCCGTTGGCGACGTTGTGAAAGCGGTCAGCCGGCGCCATGCCCCCGACGGGGTTCCAGATACAGAATCCCCTTCAGGTTCTCAGCGCTCTGGGGAAACGTTTCGACGAGTCTGGTCATCTCCCTGCGGATCGAGCTATCGAGTCCGGCCGCGTCGGGCCCGTTAACCTCAACTGCGTTTCCGGCCGGGTCGCGAATTACATCTGAAAGTGTTGCCGGGAATTTCACGGAGATACGTGCCGAAAGTAGTACGGTCAAGGATGCCGCGCTTCTGGGCTATTCGGAAGACCGCCTCGAAGTCGTCGACAGCGAAAGCGATGTGATGATAGGTCGGCGCTGGAACCCCCGAGCGCTGGAACAGGTGCAGCTGGAGGTCACCCAACCGGAGCCACCGAGTTGGCGCACCAAAATTTGGTGTCGGAATAGCCGCCGCCCCAAAAACTTCAATGTAGAAGAGCGTTGACTCTTCCAGATCGTTGGCGCTGATACTCACGTGATTGAACCAAGCCTTAGTCAATCGGTTTCCTCGTGATGCTAGCGAACGCCTGCAGCTGGAGCCTGCAGCACCTGCTCGAGGCTCGTCCCCAGGTCCTGGAGGACGATCATCGCGGCGTTGCGTCCGGGAGCGCCGGTGATCGAGCCGCCCGGGTGCGTTGTGCCGCCCGTCTGGTAGAGACCGGGAATCGGCATCCGGTACTGGCCCCAGCCCGGCACCGGCCGCAAGCCTCCGCTCTGGGCGAGTCCACGGTCGCCTCCGTGGAAGGTCCCGTGGATCATGTGCGGGTTTGTGTGCTCGAAGTCGTCAGGCGACTTGACGAGCCTCGCGATGATGTTGTCGTCAGTGAAGTTGGGGGCGAACTTCCGCAGCTGCTCGATCTGGTAGTCGGCATGCTTTTCCTTCAGCGTGTCCCAGTCCTTCTCGCCCGGCGGGAGCTGCCATGACTGCGGGCTGAGCAGCTTCACCGTGTGGTGGCCGTGCGGCGCGCGGGACGCATCGACAAGCGTTGGCGTCGCCACCAGGAGCCACGTGACGCCGGAGATGAACTTGCCGTCCTTAACGTCGCGGCCGACCCGGATGATGTCCTCCGGCCAGCCGACCAGCCCGGCCGAAACCGCGCTCTGCACTCCATCGCGGGTCTTGAACTTGGGCGCCTCCTTGGCCGCGATGTAGACGCCCATGTTGGTGATACCGATGTCGTAGGTCTCCACCCCGTAGTGGAAGTCCTCCGGCCAAGCGTCATGTGGCGCCATGTCGATGAGGTGCTTGACGTGGATGGTCGAGACGACCGCCTTCGTGCCCATGTACCGCTCGCCGTCCTCGGTCTCGACTCCGGTGCAGCGACCGTTCTCCAGGACCAGCTTGGCAACCTTGCGGTCGCAGATGATACGTGCGCCGTGCTCCTCCAGGAACGCGGTCAGCCCATCCGTGAGCTTGCCGGACCCTCCCAGCGGGACGCTCCAGCTGCGCTGCTGGCGCGAGTAGATGAGCGAATAAGCCAGCGAGCCGGAGCCGGGCACGTCGACCGCCTGGACGGTCTGAAACGACTGCCAGAGCATGTAGGCCTGGATGTGCCGGTTCTCGTACTCGTGGCGGACGACGTCCCACGAGCTCATCGCCTCGATCCGCAGCCATTTCTGGCCGTGAGGCGTTTTCAACAACCTCTCTTCCAGTGATGGGCCAAGTCCGGGAGGCGTGAATCGCGCGCCGCCATAGGCGCCCTTCACCACGTCGTACTCGCTCATCATCCGGCGGTATGCGTCGGCATCGTGTTTTGAGAATCGAGCGATCTCTTCGCAGGTCCGGTCCAGGTCGAGCCAGTGCGTGAAGTACTCGCCGTCCGCGAATGCCACGTGTGCGACGGGGTCGGGCTCGACATATTTCAAGCCGTACTTCGAGTGCAGCCCAAGCTCGTCATTGGTCAGCAGCGGGTTGACCCGGATCAGCGTGTGGCCAGTCGAGCAGGTGTCGATCAAGTAGCCCGGCAGAAGGGGCTCTTCGGTCGATGCGCCGCCGCCCGGAATGGGGCGCGCGTCGAGCACGATCACCGAGTAGCCCGCCTTGGCGAGATAGGCGGCCGTGATGAGGCTGTTGTGTCCGGCGCCGGCTACCACGATGTCTGCCTTCTGGGTCATCCTTTCGGCTCCTCTTTGCTTCCGTTTTGACGAAGCGTGTCCATGCCCGCCTCCTCGCCCAGGTAAAGGCGGATCACCTCGGGGTCCTCGAGCATCTTCACGCCGCTGCCGCGCAGCTTGATTCGCCCCAGCTCCATAACGCAGCCGTATTGGGCCGCGGCGAGGCCGAGCCTGGCATTCTGCTCGACCATGAGGACTGTCGTCCCTTCCTTGCGAAGGCGCTCGACGCGTTCGAGCACGACTCGCGCGATCCGGGGCTCGAGGCCCATGGTGGGTTCGTCGAGGATCAGCAGCTTGGGGTCGACAAGCATCGCCCGGCCGATCTCGACCTGTTTCTGCTGGCCGCCGCTCAACAGGCCGGCGCGCACATTGCGTTTTTCCTTCACGACCGGGAGCAGCTCGATGACACGCTCGATGCGCTGCTTCACCAGCTTTCGGTCCGGAATGGAGTACGCGCCCATCAGCATGTTGTCCCAGACCGTCATGTCGGGAAATGTGTTGCGTCCCTGCGGCACTGTGACGATGCCGTCGCGAAAAATGAGGTCGGGACGACGGTTGCCGATGTCGCGACCCTCGAAGACGACGCGTCCTTTCCGGGGGCCGATGACCCCGGCGATCACCTTCATGAGCGTGGATTTGCCGGCTCCGTTGGGCCCGATGATGCAGAGGTAGTCGCCCTTCTCCATCCTCAGGTCGACGCCCTGCAGGATGTCACCGCCGGGGCCGTATCCCGCGTAAACGTTCTCGACTTCCAGCAAGGCGCTCAATTTCCCAGGTAAGCCTCCAGCACGACGGGGTCGGCGCGAATAGCGGCCGGCTGGCCCTGCGCGATGACCGATCCGTGGTGGAGCACAACGACCTGGTCAGCGAGGCGCATCACGAAGCCCATGTTGTGCTCGACGATCAGGAATGTGACTCCGAGGCCGTTGAGCTCGCGGATGTAGCCGACCAGCCGGTCGATCATGATCGGGTTGAGCCCGCCAGAGGGCTCGTCAAGCAGCATGATCTCGGGCTCCGCCATCAGCGATGCGGCCAGCTCCAGGAGCTTCTGCTGGCCGAAGGAAAGGTGACCGGCTTGATCGCCGATTAAGCGCGACAGCCCGACGAACTCGAGGAGGCGCTCGGCCCGTTCGCGTTCGTGGCCCTGGATGCCGTCCCAGAACATCGCCTTGAGCCCGGTCCGGCGAACCGGCACGACCATGTTCTCGAGCACCGACATTCGCTTGAAGACACGTGTGATCTGGAATGTCCTTGTCACCCGCTGGTGAACTATGCGGCTGGGCCTCCAGCCGCTGATGTCCCGGTTGCCTAGCATGATGGTCCCGCTGTTGGGCACGTAAAAACCCGAGATGCAGTTGAAAGCGGTTGTCTTGCCCGAGCCGTTCGGACCTATCAGCGCCGTGATCTTTCTCGCCGTGACGTCGAACGAGCAATCCTGCAGAGCTCGCACGCCACCGAACGACTTGTCGACGCCGCGCAGGTGCAGCGAGCGGCTGGCTCCTGTGGCGATCGGCGTGAGCCCGGCGAGCAGCTGGCTACTCATCACGTCCCGCTCTGGCATGGGCGCCCTCGCCCGCGATCACCGGCGCCGGCTCCCAGCGTGGCGGCGGCCGGCGGGCGATCAGCTTCTGCGCGGTGACGATGAGCCCGTCGGGCATGAACCGTGCGAGCAGCACGAGCACCACGCCGAGCAGTGCCAGGTGCACCTCACCTGCGATCGTGGACGGCAGCCAGTAAACCAGGAAGGA
This sequence comes from Candidatus Dormiibacterota bacterium, assembly GCA_036569865.1. Classification (GTDB taxonomy): domain Bacteria; phylum Chloroflexota; class Dormibacteria; order Dormibacterales; family Dormibacteraceae; genus Palsa-872. Next base: position 6,486 of record DATCPW010000249.1, on the reverse strand, counting down.
CTGGAGCGGGAAGAGGATGAAGGCGCCTAGCACAGGACCCCATACCGTGCCTCGGCTGCCGAGCAGCGTCATCACGATCATGTTGAGCATGATGATCAGCTCGAAAGCGAGGTCGGGGTCCACGTAGTTCAGATACTGCGCGTGGACAGCCCCGGCAACGGCCGCAAACCAGGCGCTGATCATGAAGGCGATGATTTTGAAGAGTGATGTGTTGACGCCCGATCCCTCTGCCTTTCCTTCGTCCTCGCGAATCGCGATCAGACCAAGCCCGAAGCGCGACCGGCGAATGCCGATGGCCACCGCAATCGACAGCACCATCACGCCCAGCATGTAGAAATAGAAGAGGTCGCCCCGCAGCAGCGGGTCCATGTTCAGCAGCGGCAGGTAGAGGCCGGCGCTCCCACCGGTTATGTCCTTCAGGTTCAACGCGAGGAACTGGACGATGAAGGTGAATGCGAGGGTCACGATCACGAACGATGGGCCGCGTGTTCGCAGCGCCACCCAGCCGACCCCCGCGGCGAGCACTGCACAGATGAGGCCGACCAGCGGCGACGTGATCAGGATCGGCCAGCCAAGGTGCGTAAGCATCAGGCCTGCCACGTAAGAGCCGAGGCCGAAAAAGCCGAGGTTGGCAAGCGAGATGTAGCCGGTGTATCCCCCGATGATGTTCCAGCCGACCGACATGGCGGCGTAGGTGAAAGTGAAATAGAAGAGGTCGAGGTAGAAGCCGTTCGGCGCGTTGAACGGCAGGGCCACCAGGACCGCCACGGGCACCACCGGCCACGCGATCGAGAGAAGCCGCCGCGAGCTCAAAGGCTCTCCCGCGCCACGTGGCCGAAGAAGCCCTGGGGCCGGACGATGAGGACGGCGAACAGGAATACAAAGAACACCATCGCCGCCCAGTTGGGTTGGATGTAGAGGATGGCCACCTGCTCGGCGATGCCGAGGATGAGAGCCGCCACTAGGGTTCCGCGAAAGCTCCCCAGGCCGCCAAGGACGACTATGGCCATGAGCTTCCCGATCCACCCCCAATGAGAGTTTGGGTAAAAGGGGTAGTACATCCCCATCAGCGGACCGGCGGCGCCCGCGACCGCGATGCCGATGCCGAAGGCGATCATGGTGATCCGGCTGACGTTCACGCCGACCAGCTGCGCCACCGAGCGGTTCTGGGTCGTGGCTCGGATCGCCCGTCCAAGGTTGGAGTGATTGAGCAACACGTACAGGCCGCCGAGGAGAACCACCGAGGCGGCGAAGGTGATGATGCGAATCAGTGGTACGTAGATCTCACCGAGTTGGTATGTAGTGCTCGAGTAAGCGGTATTGATGGCATGGAAGCTCGACGTCCATAAGGCGCCCTCTGTGCCCTCGAGCACGTTGGCGACTCCGAGCGTCGCCAGCAGCGCGAGAGAAAGATCCTTGTCGATCAGCGCGCTCAGGATGCCCTTCTGCAGCAGCATCCCGGCGAAGAAGAAAACGATTACGAGGATCACTATCGAAATCAGCGGATCGATGCCGAAGGAGCTCAGCAGCACCCACGAGAGATACGACGCGAAGATGATCACGGCTGCGTGGGCGATGTTGATGAGCCGCATCACCCCGAAGATCAGGGTCAAGCCGCTCGCCATCAGGGCGTACATTCCGCCCACGAGAATGCCGAGCACAAGGCCTTGGACCAGGAGCATGTTTCAGGTTTTCTAGAGGCAAGCCTGAGGGGCGGCCGTCGTTGGCCGCCCCTCACACAGCATCCTGCCTACCAATGCGGCTTGGGGATGGTCGGCTTGGTTCCGTTGGTCGCGACGTCAAGCGGCCACACGATGTTCAGGTGGCCTGACTGCCACTGGATGAGGTCGAAGGTTCCTCCCTGGGGCCGGCCGGCCGAGTCCCACCCGAAGTTGCCTTCGATCGACTGCACCTTGTTGGCGTGCAGCCAGGAGATCAGCTTGGCGTTGTCAACGCCGCCCGTAGCCTTGATGGCGGCCGCGAGCACCTCGCCCGCCGCGTAGGCCTCGGCGGCCTCGGCCGGGACGGCGTTGTCCTTGTTGGGGAACATCTGGAGGTAGGCGTCGACGAACTCCTTGTTGCCTGGGACGGACGACTCCTGGAGCCAGTCCAGCGAGGTCATCGTGCCCTCCGACTTGCCGGCCAGCAGCTGCAGCCACGTGCTGGCGCTGTCCGGCCCGCTGGCGAAGTACGAAACCGTGGGCTGGAAGCCGACCTGCGAGTAACCCTTCACGGCGCCGGCCGCGTCCTGGTCGGCCACCGACCCCTGCACGAGGATGTCGACACCCGCGTGCTTCATCTGCGTTCCGATGGAGGTGAAGTCGGTCTGCGTCGGCGGGTAGGTGGTCTCTTTGTAACCTGTCTTGATGCCCATCCCCTCGAAGGCCGCTTTCACGGTCTCCACCACCGCCTGGGCGAAGGGATCGTCGTTGGTCGGGTACCCGGCCGTCGTCGGTCGCTGGTCGGCCGGCAGCGAGGTGATCCAGTTGACGAGCGGGTCAGCCTGGTGCTGCACGGTGGCCGGCTGAACGAAAAACACGTTGTTGAAGTTGCGGGCGAAGACCTGCGGGGAGCCGCCTGTGCCCTCGACGAAGATCTTGCCGTATTGAGCCGCGACGGCCTCGGTCGGGATGACGAGCGCGCTGCTCACCGGTCCGAGCAGGACGTCCACGTTGTCGACCTGCACGAGCTTCTGGTACTGGCTCACCGCCGTGTCGGCCAGGCTGTTGTTGTCGTACTGGATGATCTTGACGCGCCGGCCGTTGATACCGCCGTTCGCGTTTACCACGTGCTCCCAGACCTTGTAGCCGTTGTCGCTGTTGGTCCCGATGTCGGACTTGTCGCCGGTGAGCGGCTCCGAGATCCCGACCAGGATGTCCTTGTTCGGCGTAGGTGTGCTGCTCGCGGTGCCCAGTCCGCACGACGTGACCGCCATCGCTAGGACCGTCAGCACAAGCGACGTCCTCGTCAACGGACTATTCCCCATTCGCTTCCTCCTCCAGAAGGGTGAGGGAACTCGACTCGACAAGAGCCTCGGTCCCTTACCTATGGCGTCCCCTACATTTAGGACAAACGTTTGACCAAATGTAACAATGGCTCCTTCGCCTGTCAAACGGACCTGTCGTTTTGGTTGCCCCAACCAACGGGCACTTGAAAGTAAAGGGGGGTCGATGACCGTCTCGACAACGGACACCAGCACGTTCGTAAATGACACCTGGGACGCCTTCGGCTGGCGGATGATGGCCAACTTCGTCTCGCCCTGGGAGCGCGAGCGGCTGAAGGAGCGCATCACCGACTGGAGCGACTGGTGCTCAACCTGGTCCGCGGCGGCGGCCGAGCATGTCGCTCGAGGTGACGAGGCCGTGGCTGCGGGCCACGGTGAGACCGCCGCGGCGGCTTACATCACAGCCGGGCTCTTTTATCACTGGGCGAGCTTTTTGTTTACCCAGGACACTGGGCAGTTCCGCTCGGCGCTCGAGGCAGGCGAAGCCGCGTTCGCCAAGGCGGCGCCGATCGCCGAGCACCCCATGAAGGTCCTTAACGTCCCCTTCGAGGGCACCGAGCTGCGCGGCTACTTCCGTTACCCCAGGGGAGCCTCGGGCAGGGTGCCGCTCATCGTTCTGATCCCTGGAGCCGACTCGAACAAAGAGGAGCTGTACGACCACGGCGCGCACATCCTTCGGCGCGGCGTGGCCGTCTACTGCTTCGACGGCCCTGGCCACGGGTTGGTCAGCTTCGACCTCAAATTGCGCCGGGAGTACGAAGGCCCAATCGGGGCAGTGCTCGACGTCCTGCTCAAGCGGCCGGACGTCGATCCGGGTCGCGTCGCGCTGGGCGGAATCTCATACGGGGGCCAGTTCGCGCTCCGAGGAGCGGCGTTCGACAAGAGGGTCAAGGCCGCCGTATCAGTCAGCAGCTGGTATTCGGCGGCCGGCCGCTTCCCAAGCCAGCGGCCTGTCAGCAAGCTGGCCCTCGTCCAGTACCTCGGGCAAGACCCGATGGCGGTCCAGAACACCATGACACTTGAAGGCGTTGCCGACCGCGTGACCGTGCCGGTGTTGCAGGTTTACGGCGGCAAGGACCCGGCTTCGCCGATCGAGCAGGCGAGGCGAATCGAAGCCGAGGTCAAGGGCCCGCACACGCTGAAGTTCTATGAGGATGGCGTCCACGTCTGCAACAACCTCTGGTTCAAGTCGCGGCCGTTCGTGGCCGACTGGGTCGCCGACACTCTCCGCTCGCTGTGACGCAGGACGAGCGCGTCGCCTCGGCGGCCAAGCACTGGGCGCTTCGTTTCGTTTCCAACGGCGTCGAGCTGGGCGCTTTCCAGTCGACGCTCCAGCGCATCGAGCGCTGGGAACGGTGGTGCGCAGAGTGGGGCGTCACCGCCCGGCACTATGAAGAGGTCGCCGCGGCCGCAGAGTCACGCGGCGACACGCTGACCGCAGGCGAGAGCTGGGTCCGCGCCGCGACTTGCTGGCATTTTGGCAAGTTCGTTTTCATGGACGACCTCGCTCAGCAGCGGACGGCCCACGAAAGGACCGTCGCCGACTTCCGGAAGGGAATGGCGAGCCTCGAACCGCCGGCTGAGCGTGTCGAGATTCCTTACGGGACGCACCGCTTGGCCGCCATCCTCCGCACGCCGCCAGGTGTCACGAAGGCACCGCTGGTCGTGATGGTCCCGGGTCTGGATTCGGTCAAGGAGGAGCTCCAACCCACCGCCGAGCATTTCCTTCGCCGAGGCCTCGCGACCCTTGCGATCGACGGGCCGGGACAGGGCGAGGCAGAGTACGACCTGCCCATCGAACCGGCCTACGAGCGCCCGGTCGCCGCCGTTGTCGACTGGGTCGAAACGCGAAAGGATCTGGACTCTTCGCGCATCGGCGTGTACGGGATCAGCCTTGGGGGCTACTACGCGCTCCGCGCGGCGGCGCACGAGGCTCGCCTCAAGGCGGTCGTCTCGAATGCGGGACCGTACAAGTTCGGCGACCTGTGGGACCAGCTGCCCGAGCTGACGCGTCAAGCGTTCACCCAGCGCTCCGGGGCCTCCGGCCAGGATGACGCGCACCGGCGGGCCGACGCACTGACGCTCGAAGGCATCGATCGGGTGCTCTGTCCCACCCTGCTCGTGTTCGGGAAGCTCGACCGCATCATCCCTTTCTCGGAAGCTGGCCGGAGCGCGCGTATCGAGGGAGTCGAGCTGGTTGCCTACGAGACTGGAAACCACGGCGTGACCGACCAGGCATTCGAGTCGCGCACGATGATGGCCGACTGGATGCGCCGGCACCTGTCAGCCACGTAGCTTTCTCAGCAGCAGCCCTGCAGCCGCGTCCACCTGTCGCGGGGCGTCGTCGCCTTTCACTGTGATGAGCAGCTCGGTGAAGCCGCGCTGCACGAGCGCCTCGGCGTCGCGCAGCGTGCGATCCGGGTCCTCTGGGCGGAACGGCACTCCGATCGAGCGCCGGATCTTGGCGGGGTCGCGGCCGATTTCATCGCAATGCGCGTCGAGGACACGCGAGAGCCGCAAGGCCTCTTCGGGCACCGCGCCGACAAGGTTCCAAACGTCTGCGTGCTGGGCGGCGATCCTCAGCAGGCGCTTCTCGCCGGATCCGCCGATCCAGATCGGCGGGTGGGGCTGCTGCACCGGCTTCGGCTGCGAAATCGCTCCCCGGAGCTGATAGTGGGATCCGTCGTAATCCGCAACATCGCGCGTCCAGAGGAGCTTCAGCACCTCGCAAGCCTCCGCGAGGCGATCCATGCGCTCACGTGCCTGCGGGAAGGGTATGCCAAGCGATGTGAACTCGAATTCCGCCCACGAGGCGCCGATCCCAAACTCGACCCTGCCTCCCGAAAACTGATCGACGGTCGCGACCGTCTTTGCCAGCACAGAGGGATGCCGGTACAGGTTGCCGGTGACGTTTACGCCGATCCGGATGCGCTTGGCGACCTCCGCCATCGAGGCCAGCGTCGTCCACGCCTCGAAAACCGGGTCGGTCGGCTCGAACTGGTACCAGCCCGTTGCGGAGCGAACCAGCGGCATGAAGTGATCCATGATCCAGAGGTGGTCGAAACCCGCCTGGTCGGCGGCGGTCCACACCTCGCGCATCCGCTCAGGCGTCGTGCCCATCGGCGCGTACTTCAGGCCGAACCGAACCGGGTGGCTCACCGCAGCAGCTTTGTCGGGTCCTCGAAGGCCATGATCCGCCAGGTCCGTCCGACCTCCAGCTCGCTTGCGCCCGAGGCGGTTTGAGGAAGGTCGGCCGCCTGGACGGCGCCCTCAGGCCCGATGGGGTTGAGCTCGGCGCCTTTGGCGAGGCAGTGACCGTGGCCGCGATGCGTGCTGGTTATGTAGTCGTCGTCGTTGAGCGCGGCGCACACCCCGACCGCGACCGCCTCCTCGCCGATATAGAGGTGTGCCAGCCCGGGCATCTTGCCGCCGCGATAGAGCTCGTTGACCTGCTCATCGAAGGGCCTGATCCTCAGCATGCG
>DATCPW010000248.1:0-2969 GCA_036569865.1 Candidatus Dormiibacterota bacterium | reverse complement strand
AGCTGGAGCGTCGTGGTCCCGGGCTCGGCGATGTGACGAGTCCTGATGCCAGTCCGGTCGGTGATCCACTGGTCAGACGTGTCAATCATCTTCTCGAGGTCGAAGTTCGTGATCACCTTTTCCGGCGCGTAGACGCCCATGCCGGCGATCGCGCTGTGCCGGCCTTTCGTCTTGAACGAGCGAAGCGGGACAGCTCCGGAACGCGTGCGATACGCAGTCGTTATCGCCATGTCATCTAGGCCTCCAGACGCTCGGCGGTCTTCTGCTCCAGAAACTTCCAGAGGTCGCCGATGATTTTCATCTTCTCGAGCTCTTCCTCGGAAAGCTCGACGTCGTACTTGTCCTCAACGGCGGCGATGAGCTCGACGAGGTCGAGCGAGTCGGCCGCGAGGTCTTTGGCGAAGCTCTTGTCGAGCTGCACCTGGTCGGGTTCGATGCCCAGGATCTCTGCCGCGAGCTCCTGAAGCTCCTTGAAATCGAGTGGGGTTGCCATACGTCTTCTCCTAGTTGGCCTCGGGGCCTTTGATGACGAGTGTCGCGTTGTGGCCGCCAAAGCCGAACGAGTTCGACATGGCCACCTTGATGTCCGCCTTGCGTGCCTTGTTGGGAACGTAATCGAGGTCGCACTCAGGGTCGGGATCGTCGAGGTTGATCGTTGGCGGGAGCAGGCCCCTGTCGAGAGCGAGCACGCAGGCCGCTGCTTCGATTGCGCCGGCTGCTCCGAGCAGATGGCCGTGCACCGACTTCGTCGAGCTGACCGCGAGCTTGTAGGCGTGGTCGCCGAAAACAGCCTTGATCGCTTTCGTCTCCGCGAGGTCCCCCAGCTTGGTCGAGGTCCCGTGTGCGTTGATGTAACCGACATCGGTCAGTTCGACCCCGCTCTTCTCAAGAGCGCGGCGCATGGCGCGGATCGCGCCCTTGCCCTCGGGCTGCGGCGCAGTGAAGTGGTACATGTCGGCGCTGGCGCCGTAGCCGGCGATCTCGGCGTAGATCTTCGCCCCCCGCTTCTTCGCGTGCTCCATCTCCTCGAGCACGAGCATCACCGAGCCCTCGCTCATGACGAAACCGTCGCGGCCGAGATCGAATGGCCGGCAAGCCTTCTCGGGCTCATCGTTGCGCTCGCTGACCGCTTTGATCTGACAGAAGGCGCCCATCGTCAGCGGCGTGATGGTGGCTTCGGAGCCACCGGCCAGCATCGCCACGGCGTCACCGCGCTTGATGATCTCCGAGGCCTCTCCGATTCCGTGAGAGCCGGAAGCGCAAGCGCTGACGATCGCGTAGTTGGGCCCGCCCGCATGACAGTGGATGGCGACGATGCCGGCCGCCATGTCCGCGATCATCATCGGGACCGTGAAGGGGCTGATGCGTTTTGGCCCTCGCTCCATGAGCTGGGTGTGGCTCTTCTCGATCTCCTCCATGCCGCCGATGCCGGAGCTGACGATCACACCGACGTCGTCGGGATCCATCTCGGCCGGATCGAGACCAGCGTGAGCCAGCGCCTGCTTCGATGCGCCCAGAGCGAACTGGCAGTAGCGCCCGATGTGACGGGCGGTCTTCCTGTCCATGTAGTCCTCGGGATTGAAGCCCTTGACCTCACCGGCGATCTTGGTATCGAAGTTGGTCGTGTCGAAATGCGTGATCTGGCCGATGCCTGACACACCTTCGACCATGTTCGACCAGACGGTCTCCAGATCGTTACCGATCGGTGTGATGAAGCCCATTCCAGTTACGACCACGCGGCGACCATTGGAGTTGTTTGTCACGAATTGAAGCTTACCGACGCCAGGGCCTATCCACACTGGCACCCAGTGGGAAAACAGGCGCCGTTCTTTGGACACAAGGTCCAATTCGAGGGCTAAATCAGCTTGCGAAGATCCAACGCAAGTTGCATGCGAAGGCGGCTGGCAGGGGTGTCCAGGTCGGCTCCCAGGAGCTCTCGCAGCTTGTCCAGCCGGTAGAGAACCGTGTGCCTGTGCAGCTTGAGCGCGGCTGCGGCGTCCTTGACCGACCCTTCAGACACGTAAGCCTGAAGCGTTTCGAGCAGCTGCTCGCGGTTGCGGGTCTTGGCATCGAGCAGGCGCCCGAGGCTGTGGACCACGAAACGTTCGGCCAGCCGCGGGTTCTGGGCCAGCACGAGCTGCGGAATGAGCTCGTCGTGCCGATGCGCCACGGCATCGGGTCGGAGCTTGCGGCCGACCTCGATCGCCTGCTGAGCCTCCAGGTACGAGCCCGCGATCCCGCGCAAGCCGGCGTGGTAGCCGCCGATGCCCGCCCGGACTCGGGCGCGTGCCGCGCCGGAGCGTTTGACCGCTTCCTTCTGGAGGCTCATGACGAGCTGACGTGCGCCTTCGGCATCGGCCGCCGATTCGGCCGGCCAGAGGATGACGAGGGTGGTTGGATCGGTTGCGTGATAGATCGCGCCTCGCGGCAGAGGCAATGACGCCGCGACCTCGGCCAGGCCCTCTCCGCCCTGCTCGCCGTCGCGGGTTCCGATGACGAGCTTGCAGACCGCCGCGACGTAGCCGGCGGGGGCGATCGGCATGTTCAGGGCAAGCGCCTGCTTCTGCAGCTCCAGCTCGGAATCGAAGTTGTCGCTGATCAACGCGTGGAACAGGCGAGCGCGCGCGCGGGTGCCGCGCTGCATGTGGTGCTCGCGGGCGTTCAGGTAGGTCTTGGTCACCTCTGCGGCCACCTGGTCGAGGGCGCCGAAGACGTAGTTTGCGGTGAGCATGATCGCCTCCGGGGTCGCTTCCGGGTGGCCCCGCCAGGCAGCGAGAATCGCGTCCCACGCGACGCGGGCAGCGATGCGATACGCATTGAGGATCGGTTCGACCGACTGGCTGCTGCGAGCCTGCAGAATCCCCAGCTGGGCCACGCGCCGCAGCTCCTCAGCGGTGGCGGGACGTGCCTCGCGCGCGGTGGCCAGGAACAGGTCGAGACCGGCCTCGCACGCCTTGGCGATCGCGGAG
>DATCPW010000247.1:0-2980 GCA_036569865.1 Candidatus Dormiibacterota bacterium | reverse complement strand
TCACCGGGATTTCAAGGCGCGGATCATCACCTCGTCGGTGACGTTCGCTCCGGAAAGGATCACCACCACCCGCTCGTTCGGGGACGGGCTGTAGTGATAGAGAAGGGCGGCGAGGGCCGCGGCCCCGGCCGGCTCGGCAAGCAGGTGTTCCCATTCGAACATCAAGCGGATCGCGCGGAGCATCTCCGCGTCATCGACAAGGATCACCTCGTCCACATATCGCTGAGCCAGCTCGAGGGTTAGATTTCCCGGCGCGGAAGCTGCCAGGCCGTCCGCGATGGTGTTGACGCGATCCAGGGTCACCACGCGGCCGGCCGCGAGGGACCTGTGCATTCCGTCGGCGCCGACCGGCTCGACGCCGATGATCCGAACCTTCGGGCGCTGCGACTTGAGATACAGCGAGATGCCGCCGATCAAGCCGCCGCCGCCGATGGGCACGAGCACCGTGTCGAAGTTCTCGAGATCTCGAATCAGCTCGACGGCGATCGAGCCCTGCCCGGCGATCACATCGGGATCGTTGAAAGCGTGGACGAAGGTCGCGCCGCCTTCCTCCTGGTGTCGCATTGCCTCGAGGTAGGCGTCGTTGTAATTGCGCCCCGCGAGAACCACGGTCGCCCCCAGCCGTCTGATCGCCTCGACCTTCAGCTGGTTGGCGGTCTCGGGCACGTAGACGGTGGCCGGGATCTTGAACACCGCGGCTGCATAAGCGACGCCCTGGCCGTGGTTGCCGGCTGAGGCGGTGATCACACCATCGCTGCCCTTCTCGGGATGGAGTCGCATCACCTTGGTGAGCGCCCCGCGAACCTTGAAGGCGCGGATCGGCTGGATCGACTCCACCTTTATGTGGACGTGGCAGCGCGCCTTGTCGGTGAACGCCCGCGAATACTGGAGCGGGGTGGGAGAGAGATAAGGTGCGAGGTCCCTGGCGGCGCGTTCGACCGAGCTTGGCGTGACGCTTGCGATCTCGGACCCCACTTCCCCCAACGCGCGATCAATCATATGAGAGGGAACCAGATGGTTCCCTCTGCGCGCAAAGCGGCGTTGAGGATGGGCCTTACTGAATGCATCGAGCGTGCGGCTTCGCCGCAGGCTCTGCTCTCTTTCCGGTTATTGGATCGAATTAATTACGGATTGGTTCTCCACGCCACGATTGGGAGGATGGAAGACAAAGTCATGGCCGGGGGAACCCCGGCCAACCCTGCGTCACTGGATTTGCGCGCCTCTACCATCATCTGAGCCATGGGCGACGATCTGGAACGAATAGCTCCGCGGGAAAGCGCGCGCACCAAGGCGAGGGATAAGAAGTCGCAACCACCCAAAGTGGTGGCGGTGAACCCGGGCTTGAAGAAGCTCGCCCTGCACCTCGCTGATAAGCGGAAGAAGAAGGCGAAAGGCAGCTAGAAGTTCGCGGGGACGATCGCTCGCTTGTGAGTGCCTGAACCGAGGAGCTTGTCGCCTTCGTGGCACTCAACGTCGAAGTAGAGCTTGTTGCCCTTGACCTCTGTCAGCTTGCTGGTCGCGACCACGGTGGCGCCGGGCCGCGTCGGAGCGAGATGGCGGACGTGCACCTCGTAACCCACCGTAGTCTCGTTTTCCGGCAGCAGTCCATCCAGGGCCTTGTGGCTGGCCCATTCCATCAGGCCGATCATGGCCGGCGTGGCGAACGTGCCTCGGCCGCCCACGTGCTTGGTGATCAGGTCGCCCTCGACGACCCTTTCAACGCGCCCTTCGAGGCCTGGACGAATACCGTCGGACGTCGCCAACACTTAGATTGTCGCTAATGACCACGGCCCGCACTGTCCGCAAGGCGATCTTTCCCGCTGCGGGCCTGGGAACAAGGTTCCTGCCGGTCACGAAGGCGCAGCCCAAGGAGATGCTGCCGCTCGTCGACAAGCCGACGATCCAGTACGGGGTCGAAGAGGCGATCGCCAGCGGAATCGAGCAGGTGATCATGGTCACCGGCGGCGGCAAGCGCGCCATCGTGGACCACTTCGACCGCTCGCTCGAGCTCGAGCATTACCTGCGGAAGCGGGGAAGAGACGACCAACTGCGCATCCTCGCGGAGGTGGATCGCCTGAGCGACCTGGTCGATATCACTTACATCCAGCAGAAGGAACCCCTGGGTCTCGGACACGCCGTCTGGACGGCGCGCCGGCTGGTCGAGGGAGAGGCCTGTGCCGTCTTGCTCGCCGACGACGTGATCCTTGGCGGCAGCGACCCGTGCCTGAAGCAGCTCATCGATGCCCACCAGGAGACCGGAGCCACGGTCCTGGCGGTCAGGAGGTTCCCGCGCAGCCAGGTTGGCCGCTACGGCGTCGTCGTCACCGACGGCGGCGACGGCCTCCTCCACAAGGTCACCGACATGGTCGAGAAGCCGAAGCCGGGAACCGAGCCGTCCGACCTCGCGATCCTGGGCCGCTACGTGCTGACCCCTGCGGTGATGTCAGAGCTGGACCGCTCAGAGCCAGGCGCCGGCACCGAGATCCAGCTGACCGACGCGATCAAGCGCACCCTGGGAGCGCACCCCGTCGTCGCGATCGAGTTCGAGGGTGATTACTACGACACAGGGACCGTCCCGGGCTACCTCCGGGCGAACCTGACCCTGGCCATGAGGCGGGAAGGTCTGAGGGAGGAGCTGGGGCCCTTGCTGAGGGACCTTCTCCAGGAGTGGCTGGCAGCCGAGGCGGCTCGGGAATCGCCCAATACGGGGCTATAATCGAAATACGCTCTATGAGCCGAATGCCCACCCGAGTGATTTACCTATGGCTGTATCAGGACGAAGAAGATTCGACGACGACAAAGTTGTCAAGTACGAGACCGCGGAGAAGGACTTCGAGGTTGAGGTTTCGCGCACCCTCCAAAAGTGGTGCGTCACGGTCTACCAGATGCCTGACAAGCAGATCCTGGTCCAGGACTTCTTCCCGGAGCGTTGGAAGGCGCTCGCGCGGGCACAGGACTTCATTCGCCTTCTAAACCAGCG
>DATCPW010000246.1:0-2923 GCA_036569865.1 Candidatus Dormiibacterota bacterium | reverse complement strand
CGGGGAACGTATACCGAGATGGGGCCTGGCCAGTACGCAAGCTTCCACCTCACCGGTGGGTCCGCCAGCTGCGCCTTCCTGGATGCGGGGGTCTACCAGTGGAACGGCGGCTACACATCGGACGCCACCGGCAGCCTGCTCTCCAACGAGCTGAAAGCGCCCGATGAGGAGAGCGCCACTTCTCCCGGCACCACCGCCGTCGCGAACCCACAGTTCTGGGACATGAACAGCACCGGCTGCGCGGGTCACTTCTCAGTTGTCAACGGGGCCGCCCAGACCGTCACCGCCGGTCCTACCTGCACGGACCTCTCGCCGGTAACGCCCGCCGTTTGCCACTCCGGAGTCACCGACACCATAAGCCGCAACAACCGATGGGGCGTCGAGCTGACCTCGGTCCGCAACGACCAGTTCCTCGACCCGAACGTCACGCCGAACCCATGTTTCGCACCACCCGGCTGCCGCCGTGAGAGCGCACCCTCCGCGTGTCATCTGACACCGAACGCTGTCGTCGGAGGCCTGCACTCGCCTTCCAACATTGGCATCACCATCAACATCACCCAGAACGCCCCCGGTGCGCAGCGCTACAACGTTTATCTCAACCCCAGCGGCTGCGACGGGATTCAGGCCAACTTTGGCTGGGTCGCTCGCTTCGACGCTCCGGGCTTTAGCGCCGGCGCCCCCATCGGTCCATACCCGAGCGGGTCAGCCTGGGCGCTGGGCGCGGCCTCTGCGGGTGCCACGCCGGCCAGCGGCGCCAGCCTGTACGACATCAACGACAGGCTGATCCCCAACCCGTCCACGGTCTGCTTCGCCCAGACGCGAGCATTCAATTGCCGTCCCCCCGAAGATGAGAACCCTCCACAGTGCTTCAGCAGCTGCCCGCCGCCTGCCGGCCTGCTGTCGCAGGAGAACGCCGACATGGCCCTTCAGTACCCGCCCTACACCGGCGGCGACGTGGCAAACGAGAACTACTGCGTGCCCTCACCCAACCCCGGCAACCCGAGCGCGCCATGCCAGTCGTCCAAAATCACGCCCGGAGCCGTGCAGTTCTACCTCCCTATCGGTTCCTGCCTGACCCAGAACGCCCAGGGCGCCACGTACGTGTTCGCGGGAGAGCAGTACAACTGGATCATCATCTACCAGCCCCCGGGCAATACCTGTAACAACACGCTGAACGGAGGCGCCTCGACCCAGTTCATCGGCACCATCTACACGCCGTCAGCGAACTGGACGATCAACGGCGGAGACCGCTCGCCTCTGGCCGGCCAGGTCATCTGCTACACCGCGTCGGTGAGCGGTGCCGGTGCCGTCGGCGTCGACTTCAACCCCAATTACGCACCCGCGCCGCCCGCCGCCCGGCTGATCAACTGATCAGGGACCGCTAGCCTCCCCAGTCGGCCTCGCCACGCTTGAGCTCTGGGCGACCACCGCCAGCCACCGGTCGCACCTGGTAGCCAAGCTCGCGCAGCGCATCGTCGATCCAAATCAGGACCATCTCCTCTGTGTTAGGCCACGTTTCCGCGGAGGATCCGGCGAGGCCTGTGTCGATGACGACACGGCCGGCGACTCGAAGTAGCCGCCGGATGAACGGCGCCGCCTCGGGCACAGTCAACTTCAGCTCTTCGAGAGAGCGCGAGAGCATGAAGCAGGCCGCGTTGAACGTCTGCGCATCGATCGGCTCATTCGCGGACAGCTTGTCGCCCAGCCCGGCGCGCAGGTCGGTCGGATCCATATGGCGGGTATTATTGTTGGCCCGAGGCTGGGGAGATGGACCTGAACGAACCTGTTTTGCTGACGCCCGAAGGGCTGGAGAAGCTCAAGCGCGATCTCGAAGTCGCGTTGAAGCGTCGTGCCGAAGCGGGCGAGCGCCTCAAGGAGGCGTTTCAGCCGGGTGATATCGAGGACAACCCCGAGTACGAGCAGGCGAAGGAGGAGGTCGGCCTCCTCGACAGCCGAATCTATGAGCTGCAGGAGATGATCGGCCGAGCCCAGATCATCAAGGAGTCGCATTCGAGCGTCGCAGGCCCAGGCTCGACCATCGACGTAGTCGACACCGAAGGGTCATCCGAGACATACCACCTGGTTGGCGCGGTTGAAAGCGACCCATCCGCCGGCCGCATCTCTGTCGAGTCCCCTGTCGGCCGGGCCCTCGTGGGCAAGAAGAAGGGCGACAAGATAACCGTCAGCGTGCCGTCGGGCACGCTCACGCTGACCGTCAAAGCGGTCAAGTAACCAATCGATGTCCGTTCGGACATCGGATGAGGGAACAGCAGACCGGCAGCTGAATCCGGACGCCATCGCCGACCGCACGACTGTCGGGCTGTTGTTCCGCCAGGCGGCGCGCTATAAGGACCGGCCGCTGGCCCACTACCCCGTCGGCAAGGTCTGGGAGACCGCGACCTGGGCTGACGTGCAGCGTTGCGTTCTGGCTGTCGCGTCAGCGCTCGTGGAAGCAGGCGTCAGGGCCGGCGACCATGTCGTCCTGATCGGGCCCAACAGCCTTTCGTGGCTGTACTGCGACTTCGGTATTCAAGCGGCGGGCGCAATCGCGGTTCCCATCTATTCCGGCACGGTGCCGGAGGTGGCGCAGACGATCGTGGAGAACTGCGAAGCAGTGATGGCGATCGCGTCGGATTCCAACATGGCTTCCAAGCTGAGGCCGAACCAAACGCTGAAGAGCATCGTGACAATGGACTTGGAGGTCCAGGGGTGGCTGGCCCAGCCAGCACGCCGTCTCGGAGATGTGGTCGAGCGGCTCGAGGCGATCAAGCCTGATGACGTTTGCACCATCGTCTACACCTCCGGCACCACCGGTGATCCAAAAGGAGCCGAGCTCGCTCATCGCAACCTCGTCGACGTGACCCGTGCGGTAATCAAGGTGCATCCGATCGGCGGGGCCGACTACACGCTTTCGTGGCTGCCG
>DATCPW010000245.1:0-5979 GCA_036569865.1 Candidatus Dormiibacterota bacterium | reverse complement strand
GGTCACGACCAGCTCGATCAGGAACCGGGTCCAGCGAATAGAGAACAGAGCGGATCATGGAACCGATGATCGCCGCTTTCGAACCCGGCCACCCGCCAACGCGGCCAGGTTAACGGCACACGCGATCGCTGGCGGGAAGTCGCATAGTGGAGCACTAACAGTCCACGAGACAGGATCGTTGGCTACTCCGCTCCCTAGACTGAACGACGTGCGCGAGCGTCCAAGCGAAAGGGAGGCCAAAGACGCGGTCAAGGAGGTAGCGGAGGCGGACAGCCTGCTCCCTGGCGAGCAAGATGCTCTTCGCTCCCCGTTCCCGGATGATGCTGAGACGTGGCATGAGGTCTACGAAGAGCTCTTCCTCTTTAAGCAAAAGCTTCTGGCTACTCTGGTCGAGCAGCGACACAGCATCCGGCAGGAAGGCCGGCATGAGGTTCAGAACGACGAGATCCTGCTGACACGCGAGGCTGATCGTCTGTCACGTCGCCTCGAGTTCTGGCAAAACGAGGTTGTCAGGCGGACTGGACCGAGCCAGGGCTAGGCCCCCAGGCAGTTTTAGAACCGGCCTCAGTCCGGTTGCCTACCTGCTGCGCGGCAGCCTGCCTGCGGCCTTCCGGATTCGCTCAGTCAGGCGACGACGCAATGCCGCCACTTGGTTCTGCTTGGCAGGCGTGTCCGCGTCCACCTCCAGGAGGTAGTCGGTGCCAGCCATGACCCATCGTAAATCGTCCTCTTTTCGGATCGTTACAGCCTCAGGTTGGGGGAGCATTTGATAACTAGACTATCACTGTTACGGCAGTATTGCTATAAGCAGGGATGAATGATACCAAGGGGTGTGGGGGAGTCTGCGAAGTCGTGGGGTGCCGGCGGTAGGGTGGGGCGATGACCACCTGCCCGACCTGCCACCAACCCGCCACCACGCGCGATGGTTTCGACCGCCGCGGCCGTCAGCGCTTCGCCTGCAGTCCCTGCCATCGGGACTTCACCCACGCCTCGAGCGGCGCCTTCTCCGGCTACCGTTGGCCACCCGACGTCATCGTCACCACGGTGCGCTGGTATCTGAGCTACCCGCTCTTCGCCCGGCAGGTCACCGAGCTCCTCGCCGAGCGTGGCATCGATGTCTCGGCCCGGACCGTGCTCACCTGGACTCAAACCTTCGGTCCCCAGCTCGCGACCGCCGCCCGGCGGCATCGTCGTCGGCTTGGCCGACGCTGGTACGTCGACGAAGTCTTCCTCTTCCATGGCGCCGCCAAGCGGTACCTCTACCGTGCTGTCGATGAGCACGGCCAGGTGGTCGACGTACTGCTTCGTGAACGGCGGGACCTTGCCTCCGCCCAGGCATTCTTCCGGCGCGCCCGGGCGACCGCCGAGACCCAGCCGGCGGCCGTTGTCACCGATCACCATCAGCCCTACGTCAGAGCTGCCCAGCAGAACCTGCCCGGTTCGCAGCACATTCGGACCGGCCTCCATCGTCTGGCAGGCGAGACCACCAAACCGATCGAGCGCAGCCACATCGCGACCCGCGATCGACTGCGAGCCTCTCGGGGTCTCAAGACCACGGCGACCGGTCAGCGATTCCTCGACGGGGTTCGAAGCGATGCAGGCTCTGCGACGAGGGGATGTCGGTCTGCGGTACTTAGGGCTCACTAGTAAATAACCTTGCCATTGGCCGCGAACTCGTGTAGCGTTCGTGTATGGAGTCGGAGGCGTCGGTTGGAGCTCGCTTCGCAGCCATCGCGCCTCACCTCAATGAGCGTCAGCGACGGCTGTGGGTAGGTGCCGAAGCTCGAGTGCACGGGCGCGGTGGAATTGCGTTAGTAGCGCGTGCGACTGGTGTTTCGCGTCCGACGATCTACAAAGCGCTGGAGGAGATCGACGCTCCGCCCTTGACCGATGGGCGTGTACGTCAGCCAGGTGCAGGCCGGAAGCGGGCGACTGAGACTGATCCCGAACTGGCGGCCGCGCTCGACGCGCTCGTCGATCCTGATAGCCGTGGCGATCCCGAATCGCCGTTGCGGTGGACGTGCAAGAGCACCGGTCAATTGGCGCTCGCTCTGACACGCGCCGGGCACCCGGTGAGTTCGGTCACAGTCGGCGTTCTGCTGCGCGAAGCCGGATACAGCCTCCAGGCCAACAGCAAGACGACCGAGGGCGGACAACACCCCGACCGGGACGCCCAGTTCCACTACCTCAACGAGCGGGCACGCGAGTTTTGCGCAGCCGGCCTCCCGGTGGTGTCGGTGGACGCCAAGAAGAAGGAGTTGATCGGTGAGTTCAAGAACGTCGGTCGGGAGTGGGAGCCGAAGGGTCAGCCGGCGCCTGTCAACGTCCACGACTTCATCGTTCCAGGGCTTGGCAAGGCAATCCCGTACGGCATCTACGACACCGAGCGCGACGTGGCCTGGGTGTCGGTCGGCCAAGACCACGACACCGCCAGCTTCGCGGTTGAGAGCCTCCGACGCTGGTGGGATGGGGATGGTGCCCTTGCATATCCGGGTGCTGACCAACTGCTGATCTCGTGCGACTGCGGCGGCAGCAATGGCTATCGAGTGCGGGCATGGAAGCACGAGCTCTCCCGCTTCGCCAAAGAGTCCGGCCTGGCGATCACGGTCTGTCACCTCCCGCCAGGGACGAGCAAGTGGAACAAGATCGAGCATCGGCTCTTCTCGCACATCAGCATGAATTGGCGCGGACGTCCCCTCACCAGTCACGAGGTGGTGGTCAATCTGATCGCCGCCACGACTACTCGCAGCGGCCTCAAAGTGCACGCCGAACTCGATCCGCGAAAGTACCCGAAGGGCGTCACGGTCTCCGACAACGACATGAACGGAATCGACCTCCTTCCGCATGCCTTTCACGGCGAGTGGAACTACACCATCATGCCGCCGCAGAAGTCGTCCCCGGCACCGGAGGTGTAAGCGTTATTGGCGCGCGGGCCCTTAGCTAGGTACAACCGCGGTGGGGGAGCCAATGCGGCTCCCCCGTCCGATCGACCGCGATTCGGACGTTGGTGCTCGCCGCAGCCGTGGATGCCAAAAGCGGCGCGGTCGGTGCATAGAGCGCCTACCAGACTCAACCGCGATCCGTAACCCAGCCCCATCGTTTACGCCGAACCCCGATCCGGATTGGTCAGTCGGCGAGATCGATTGCTGCGGAGGGCGGCTTGGCAGAAGCGAAGCACCTGGCGAGGTAGCATTCGCCGCGGTGACGGGAACGCGCGCAAAGGTGGACCGGCTTCTGTCCCCGGGGGGCCACCGACCATCGGCCGCTGCCCCGGCCGGGCGGATCGAGCATCGCCTACGGTGAACATCCTGCGGCCGGCGCTCCTCAGGGCATCGAAGAGTGAATGGCTTCAGCGACACGTCGCCCGCAGTCCCGCCGGGCGCAGAGCTGCGGCCCGCTTCATGCCCGGTGAGGGCTTCGAAGACGCCCTGGCCGCCGCCCTCGAACTGAACCGCGCATCGATCGCGAGCGTTCTCACCCACCTGGGCGAGGACGTCTCCGAATTCGCCGAAGCTGAAGCCGCCGCGGGGCTCTACGAGGACGCCTTGCGCCGGCTCGCCGACGCTGGCATCGAGCCCCAGGTTTCGGTCAAGCCCACCCAGCTGGGCCTCGGCCTGGGCCTGGGCCTGGGCCTGGGGGAGGCTGGCAAGCTGGTGGGCCGGGTGGCGACCTGTGCGGCCGACCTTGGGGGTTGCGTCTGGCTGGATATGGAGGGGACCGAACACACCGACGCCACCCTCGAGCTCTTCGTTGAGCTGGTTCGCGCGCACGATAACGTTGGGCTGTGCCTCCAGTCCTATCTCCGCCGGACCGCGGCCGATCTGGCCCGCCTGGCGCCCCTCAATCCCCGCATCCGCCTGGTGAAGGGCGCCTACAAAGAGCCCGCGAGCATCGCCTATCCACGCAAGCGCGACGTGGACCGCAGCTACCTCGAGCTCGCGGTCGAGCTTCTGGAGGTTGTGGCCAGGGGTGGTGCCGCCGCCTTCGCGACGCACGACGTCGACCTGCTGGAGCGGATCCAGAGCAGGGCTCAGGCACTCGGAGTAACACCCGGCCGCTACGAGATCCAGATGCTGTACGGGATCCGGCCAGCCCAGCAGCGAACCCTGGCAGCCGCCGGCCACGCCGTACGCGTCCTGATCAGCTACGGAGCCGAATGGTTTCCCTGGTACATGCGACGGCTGGCGGAACGCCCGGCCAACCTCGGGTTCGCGTTGAGCCAGATGATCCGGCCCGAGCCTGGATCACCGAGGGGCTGACCCTACTCGGAGGAGATACTTTGGGGGACTTCGATCGGTGGTGTCGGATTGTCTTGCTCAGGCGATAGCTGCTCGATCTACGCCCCCTGCCTGCCCGCGATGTGCCGCTCGCTGCGTGACGTCACTCCCGAACCCCAAACCTTCAGCGGCTCACCTTCAGCTTCCAAAAGCCCACCCAGGCCATGGCAACGAGCAACCAGCCGTGGCGGAGGACACTGACTTTCGACACCCCCGACAACCGGCGCCGGTAGCGGACGGGTATCTCCAGGATGCGAAGTCGGAGGCGGGCGGCGCCGAACAGCAGATCGAAGTCTCCGAACGGATCGAAGTCTCCGAAATGCGCACGGCCGGCCCGGATGAGCTCGTAGTCGTTCCGGAGCAGGGCCTTTGTGCCGCACAGGGTGTCGCGCACCGGCTGGCCGAGCAGCCATGAGAACAGGATTGCGAAGAACTTGTTTCCGAAGTAGTTGGCGAGCCGCATGGCGCGGTCCTCCATCGGGTAGACAAGTCGGCTGCCATTGACAAACCGCGCCTTGCCGCTTGCCAGGGCATTGTAAAAAGCGGGCAGCGCCTCCGGCGGCACGGTGAGGTCGGCGTCGAGGATGATCAGCACGTCGCCGGTGGCCGCATCGAAGGCCTTGCGCACGGCGTCCCCCTTGCCGAGCTTCAGCATTGCACCAGGCGCCTCTCGCGCCGACGGGAAGGCGATGTCGGGCACCTGCGGGATCAGCCGGATGTTCTTGCGGCCACGATAGCGCTCGATCATCTCGCGGATGCGCTGTTGGGTACCGTCGGTCGAGTTGCCGTCGACGAAGATGATCTCGGTTGCTGCACCCATCTCGGGTATCCGCTCCACAGCCGCGTCGATATTGCCGACCTCGTTCCGGCAGGGCACGACCACCGAGCAGCTCATGGGTGCAACGGCCGGCCGTGGCCGGCGGGGCCTGGCGACCGCCACGTTGAGAAGGTTCAGATAGCGCAGGCCAGGTACTTGCGCAAGGCGCTCATTCACCAGCCTGTCGACGACCGGTAGGCGAAAGGGAAACAAGAATCCAGACGACATGCTCACCAGATCGAAATCGGCCAGCTCCAGCATCGACGACATCACGAGCGGGCTGATCCAATTCTGGCGCGCGGGCGTCAGAGCCAGGCCCATGTGCTGGGCCAGCCGGATTGCGGTTTCGAGGGCGGGGTTGTGGAACGTGAGCACCAACCGCGTGCCCTCATGGCTCAGGTCGTGGATCCGCTCCAGCATGGCTGCGACATCGCTCAGCTCCCCGATGACGTCGGAGACGACCACATAGTCGAACCTCTCATCGAGGACCAGCGCCTCTGCGTTGCCGACCCGGAACTCCAGGTGCGGAAATTTGTGCGCGGCCACCCCCAGCATGGCCGGGCTGAGGTCGATCCCGAGCCCACGCGCGGGGCCGAGCGCGTTGAGAAGGTTGCCGGTGGCACAGCCGAGCTCGAGAACGGAGCTGCCGGCCGGGATGATCGCGCGTAGCCGCGACTCAAGATAGCGATGGTAATGACGGTTGCGCTGGTACCAAACATCGCGCGCCGCCCCCATCCGGTCGTAGTGCTCACGCACCGCTTCTGTCACGGGATCACGGGCCGCCATCACCAAAGGTTTCAATCCACTACGCAGAGCGCCAACTGATTAACGAGGGGGACGTCGACGATCCGGTGCTTGAACCACGACCCTTCCAGCACACGGCGC
>DATCPW010000244.1:0-2994 GCA_036569865.1 Candidatus Dormiibacterota bacterium | reverse complement strand
ATCTCGTGGCGCGTGATGCTCTGCTCGAGATCGAGGTTGGCTTCCGCATGGCGTCGGCAGGTGAGGCGCGAGATCGAGCTGGCACTCCCTACCGCAGCGGCGGCGGCACCAATGTCGCCGGGTTGCACCAGGAAGCCGGTGACGCCGTCCCTGATGATCTCCACCAGCCCGCCGCGTTCGAACGCCACCACCGGCGTACCGCAGGCTTGGGCCTCCGCGGCTGTCATGCCGAAGGGCTCATCCCACATGGCAGGGCAGAGGACCACTGCCGCCCGCGCCATCCGCTCCCAGAGCACAGTTCGTGGGACCCCAGCGTGGAGGGTAACGCCGCCACGACTTACTTCCGGGGAGACCCGCTCCCGCGCATACTCGGGATCGTAAGGATCGCCGTAGACGTCGATGTGGATGCCGGCCGCTCGGGCGATGGCGATCGCCTCGGCGACGCCCTTGTCCGGGCTTAGCCGCCCGGCGTAGACGGCGCCTTGTCCCGGCATGTCAGACCATGAGATACGCGCGGTGGGGACAAAGGGCGGAAGCACCGCATCGATCCGGGCGACCTGGCGCCACTCCCTTGCTTGGGCCTCCGAAACGGCCGCGGTGGCCGGGCCGCCGATCCCCTCGCCAACCTTCTTCAGCGCCGCCACGACGCCGCGGTCAGGCGGCAGGTGAAGGGTGTGTACCACGGGTTCCGGCACGGCCGCGGCCAGCTCGATAGCGGGAGCATCGAACGCGTGGTTGTGAACCACGTCGTAGCGGATCTCTCGGACCGCCGCGTAGGCGCGGGCAAAGGCGTCGCGCGCGGCCGCGGTGGCCGCGGTGGCCGATGCGCCGGCGCTGCCGACACGATAGAGCGTGTCCTTCAGAGGGGTTGAATCGATCCCCAGGTCGATAATGTTGACCCCGGGAATCCACGAGCCGGCGGCGGCATAGACGTCGACACCATGGCCTCGCGCGGACAGCCCTTTCGCCAGGTCAGCGACGAACGACTGGGACCCTCCCCTTTGCGGCTCGCGTATCGGGGTGACAAGGGGCGCGATCAGCGCGATCTTCATGCCGCGATCACCTTGTAGGCCAGGTCGCGTGGCGGGTTGACCCCGAGCAGGCTGTACGGGACGGAGGCTCCGCCGCGGCGCCGTACCTCACCTGCCGCCTGCGGATAGAAAATCCCCACAAGTTCCACAGCTTCGGCAGCACTACCGAACTGCATCGACATCGCCCCCTCAAAGCTTTGGTGCCGATAGCCCCGTTCTTGCAGCCAGTCGAGATTGTTGGGCCAGACGATGACGACCTGACCGCCAGGGTGGCAGACTCGCTCCATCTCCGCCAATCCGGCGTCGCCACCGTGAGCGAAGTCCCGGGTGAGGGCCGAGCAGGCGACGACCAGCGAGGCCCAGTCGTCGGGTACCGGGAGCGCGTCGAAGAAGCCATCGATCGCCTCGATAAGGCATCCTGTTCCCGCCTCTGAGAGTTTTGCGGTTAGCAGCTCGCGCATGGCGGCGGCGGGCTCGACCGCGATCAGCTCCTCGCAGCGACGCACAAGCTCCGCCGTCAGCCTTCCGGTGCCCGCACCTACCTCGACGATCTGGTCGACCCTTGGCGGTAGCCAATCGAGGATCAAAGGATGGAGCCGCTCCGCCCGAACGAGGCGCTCGTAGAGCTCGGGCTCGAGTCGGTAGAGCAGCTCCCATGCCAGCGCCATATCCCGCTGCGGGTCGGGGTCGTCGCCGCTCAGGAAACGCTGCTTCTCGGCGTCGCTGAGGATGCGGAGGTCCGTCTTGGAGTACCGGCGGCCGAGCTCAACCGGGCTCTCGCTAACGGCCATCGCCACGGCCGCCATTGCACTCGGCCCAGTTCTTCTCCGTTTCCCAGACCTTTACGCTGCGGAGCACGCCGTCCTCGAGGTGGGGTTCAAGCCGCTCCCAGAATACGAGCGCCAGGTTCTCGGCGGTCGGGATCCGGCCCTCAAGCCAGGGCACATCGGTGTTGAGGTTATGGTGATCGACCTGCTCGATGATCTCTCGACATACAAGGTCGGATAGCCGCTTGAGATCAATGACGTATCCGGTGACGGGGTCAACCCGTCCGGCGACTGCGACCTCGAGCACATAGTTGTGTCCGTGGAGGTTGGCGCACTTGCCGAACAGCCGTCGGTTCTCCGCCTCCGATAGCCCAGGGTCGCAGAGCTGATGGGCGGCGTTGAACGACTCGCGGCGCGCGACCGCCAGGATCGGTTCTGCATTCATTCCGATGCCCCGTTGACGCCGGTCAGGGCGAGGAACTCTTGGCGCGCGCGGGCGTCGTGCCGTATCGCACCGAGCAACGCGGAGGTCACCGTTTTGGCCGGCTTCTGCACCCCCCGGAGAGACATGCAAAGGTGCTCGGCCTCCAGGACTACGCCGACTCCTTTCGGTTGCAGCGCATCCTCTAAGCAGTCGGCTATCTGGGTAGTCAATCGCTCCTGCGCCTGCAGGCTGCGGGCAAAGTGATCGACGGTCCGGCCGAGCTTTGAGAGCCCGACGATGCGCTCGGCGGGAAGGTACCCGATGTGGGCCACCCCGATGAACGGAAGCAGGTGATGCTGGCAGAGCGAGTGGAACGGGATACCTCGAGCCAAAACCAGTTCGTCATAACCTTCGGGGTTGGCGAACGTGGTCATCTGGAAGGGGAGGGGCGTCACCAGCTCCGCCAGGGCCGCCGCGACACGCCGGGGGGTCTCCCGTAGCCCCTCGTCTGCGATATCGAAGCCGAGCGCCAGGAGGAGGCTCTTTACTGCGTCCGTGGCAGCATCCAGGTCGGCAGCCCGGTCTGCCGCGAGAAACCGGAGCCCCCGGTCCTCGTCAGCCAGTTCCAGGTCGAGGTCAGCGGCTGCTCTCATCACGACTTAGGCCGACCAGCCCATCCCGATTCCGATCCCATGGTTGCGAGCATCTCCGTCATGACGACCACCTCCGAAGTCGGTTGGAATCCGCCTAGATCAACCCTCCGCGTGATCGA
>DATCPW010000243.1:0-6401 GCA_036569865.1 Candidatus Dormiibacterota bacterium | reverse complement strand
ATTGGAGAGGACAAGTGGCAAACCGGTAGGCCGCTCGGTTACGTCGAGGTTCACATCGAGCAGGGACCTGTGCTCGAAAACGTTGGGCTGCCGGTTGGGGTCGTCACGGCGATCGCCGGGCAGGCTCGCTACCTGATCACGTTCACAGGCGAAGCGGGCCACGCGGGCACCGTGCCGATGGGGGGTCGGCGAGACGCGCTTGCCGCCGCCTCGGAGTTCGTGCTCGCGGTCGAGGCGGACGCCGGCGTGCATGAGGGTGTGGTCGCCACAGTCGGACAGGTCACTGTTCATCCGGGCGCATCGAACGTGATTCCTGGCGCGGTGGAGCTGAGCCTTGACGTGAGGCACGCGGACGAAACCGTTCGCGCGGGACACACCCGCCGGATTCTCGAACGCGCAGATGAGATCGCTGCACGCCGGGGCGTCGACACTTCGATCCAGCCGCAGGCTGACAACCCTTCGGTGCCGTGCGCGCCACGCCTGGTGTCGTTGATGGCGAAAGCAATCGAGTCGGAGGGCCTGGAGGCCGTTCAGCTGGCGAGCGGCGCGGGGCATGATGCGGTGCCGATGTCGGCGTTGACCGACGTGGCCATGCTCTTCGTGCGCTGCAAGGGCGGCATCAGCCACAACCCTGCGGAGTCGGTGACCACAGCAGATGTGTCGGTGTCGATCGACGTGCTGAGCCGGTTCCTGGAGCTGCTGGCCGAAGCATGATCATCCGCGGCGGCACGGTCGTGACAGCCCGCGGAGTCGAGAAAGCCGATATCGCCATCGCGGGCGACCAGATCACGGCAGTCGGCCCGAACCTTGGCGCTGACGGCGAGGAGATCGACGCGTCGGGCCTGCACGTGCTTCCCGGCGGCATCGATTCGCACGTCCACTTCAACGAGCCCGGCCGGACCGAGTGGGAGGACATCGCGCACGGGTCGGCAGCGCTTACCGCGGGCGGCTACACGAGCTTCATCGACATGCCGCTCAACAACCTGCCCGTGACGACCGACGTCGCGGCGTTCGACCTGAAGGTCGAGGCGATGAGGCGCTCGTCGAAGGCCGACTTCGGGCTGTGGGGCGGGCTGGTGCCTGGCAACCTCAACCAGCTCGAGGCGCTGGTCCAGCGTGGGGTCATGGGGTTCAAGGCGTTCATGTGCCCCAGCGGGATCGACGAGTTCCCCGCCAGCGACATGCGCACGCTCCTCGAGGGCATGAAACGAATCGCAGCGCTGGACTCGATCCTCCTGGTCCACGCGGAAGACCCGACGCGCTTGCGCGAACCGAAGGGAACCGGCGCGCTCGACTTCATCCGCTCGCGCCCGGCGGACGCTGAGCTGATGGCCGTGCAGCAGGCTCTGTCTCTCGCCACCGCCACCGGCTGCCGGGTGCACATCGTGCATATCAGCACCGGAAATGGCGCGAGCCTGGTCCACAAAGCACTACTGGAAGGAATCGACATGACCTGCGAGACGTGCCCGCACTACCTGCTGTACACGGAGGACGACCTGGAGAAGATGGGTGGGCTCGGCAAATGCGCCCCGCCTTTCCGCAGCGCGCAGGACCGCGATGCGCTGTGGGCGCGCTTGGCCGATGGAACGCTGCCAATGGTCGTGTCGGACCACTCCCCGAGCACGATCGATCTCAAGCAGGGCGATGACTTCTTCGCGCTTTGGGGCGGTATCTCAGGCTGCCAGACGACGCGCCAGCTGCTGCTGGCTCATGCAGCGGAGCGAGGAGTCGACCTGCCCACTGTGGCGGCTGTGACGGCAACCAACCCGGCTCGCCGGTTTGGGCTGGCCCAAAAGGGCGACGTGGCGGTCGGCTTCGACGCCGACCTCTGGCTGGTGGACCTGGCGCACCAAGGGATCGTCCGGAAGGATGACCTCCACTACCGCAATCCATTCAGCGCGCACGAGGGGCAGCCCATCCGGGGCCGCACCGTGCGCACATTGGTTCGCGGCAAGACTGTCTTCGTCGACGGCAAGCCGACGAGCGCTCGGTTCGGGCGCCTGGTCAGACCTTCGAGAGGCGACGGCTCGCCGCGCTGATCTCGCGGGCGATCTCGTCCTCGTCCGCGGTCAGAAGCCGGCCGTCGCGAACCACCACCTTTCCATTCACGACCACGGCTGTGGCCCGGGCCGGCGGGGCCAATGCAAGCCCGGCGAGTGCATCACGGACTCCGGCGTGGCCCAGGTCGTCCACTCGGAAGCAGGCGACGTCGGCGCATTTGCCGGCCTCAAGCGTGCCGCAGTCATCGCGGCCCAGGCACGCTGCGCCCCCGGCCGTCGCCAACCGCCATGCGGAGCGCGTGTCGAGGGCGGTGGGAGCGTCGGCGCGGCCCGCCATCGCGGCTCGCGCCCGTGCCATGTAGATCGCCTGGTGCACCTCCATCGCAAGGTTGGCATCCTCGTTGCTCGCCGACCCGTCGACGCCGAGGCCAACGCGAGCACCGGCCCTCACCAGGTCCTCGACGCGGCATGCACCTGCCCCCAGACGCATGTTGCTCGACGGGCAGTGGGCGATGCCCGTTCTCGACGCGGCCACGCGATCGATCTCGGCATCGCTGAGGTGAATCCCATGCGCATACCAGACGTCGTCGCCGGACCAGCCGAGGTCCTCCATCAGCTCCATCGGCCGTCGTCCGAAGCGCTCGACGCAGAACCGCTCCTCGTCAAGCGTCTCCGCCACATGCGTGTGCAGGCGCACGCCGTGCCGGCGGGCCAGCTCGGCCGAGTCGCGCATCAGCTGGGGCGTCACCGAGAACGGCGAGCATGGCGCGACCGCGACGCGGCACATCGAACCCGCGCTCGCGTCGTGAAAGCGCTTGATCACGTCCTCGGTGTCGGCAAGGATGCGGTCCTCGTCCTCCACCACGCTGTCCGGCGGCAAGCCTCCTTTGGATTGGCCGAGCGACATCGAACCGCGACACGGATGAAAGCGCAAGCCGAGCTCTGATGCGCAACCGATGAGCGTTTCGAAGATCCCCGTGGCGCCGGCGGGAAATACGTAGTGATGGTCGCTCGAAAGGGTGCAACCGGACAGGAGGAGCTTCGCCATCGCGGCCCTGGCCGCGGCTCGCACCGTCTCAGCATCGATACGTGCCCAAACCGGATATAGCCCGCGCAGCCACTCGAACAACGTGCCGTCGGGCTCATAGCCGCGGGTCGCCCACTGATACATGTGGTCGTGGGCGTTGACAAGGCCCGGCATGGCGACACAGTTGGGCAGGTCGATCTTCTGGTCAGCGGCGGGAGGCGTGCCCGAGCCGATCTCCGCGATCACACCGTCGCGCGCCAGCAGCCAGCCGCCCTCGAGCTCGGCCGTGCCGGTGACGAGCAGCCCGGCCCTAAGGGCCAGCGTCGTCAATTCAACTGCTGCCGGTGTCGACTATGTCGTGAGGACGCACGGGCGCGCGCGAGAGCGGCCGTCCCGTTGCTGCGCGGATCGCCGCGATGATGGCCGGGCCGGATGAGATGGTTGGGGGCTCGCCTACACCTTTGAGCCCGTAAGGCGAGTGCGGGTCGCCGAGCTCCAGGATCTGCATGCGCAGGGGCGGCATGTCCAGGATGGTCGGCAGCAGGTAGTCGGTGAACGAGGCGTTGCGAATGACTCCGTCCTTGACCTGGATCTCCTCCATCACGGCAAGGCCGAGCCCCTGGGCCGCGCCCCCTTCCAGTTGCCCCTCGACAGCCTGCGGGTTGATCGCTTTGCCGACGTCCTGTGCAGTTGCCAGCTCGACGACCTTGACCAGGCCAAGCTCGGTGTCGACGTCGACGACGGCTCGATGCGCGGCGAAGGCGTACTGGAGGTGGGCGTTGGCCCGACCCGTTTCGGGATCCAGGGGGACCGTCCGCCTCGGCCGGAACTCGCGCGTCTCCTCGATCACCTCTTCTCCCAGCAGCGTCGCGAGGCTGACGACGACCTCGCCGGCGGCCGAGACGACGGCGTCGTTTTCCAGCCGCAGGCCCTGGCCGACGTGGCTGCCTCCCATCTCCGATTGGGCTAGACCGAGAACGCGCTCTCGCACCGCCTCGCACGCGGCCTTCACAGCCCCTCCGGTGATGTAGGTCTGGCGCGAAGCCGACGAGGATCCTGCGGAACCGACAGCGGTGTCGGCGTCGAGCACCACCACCTCGCTGACGCCCAGCTCTGTGCCCGCGATCTGCGCCTGCACCGTGACCAGCCCCTGGCCGACCTCGGCGCTCGCCGTGTGCACCTCGACGCGCGGCCTCCCCTCGACCACCGAGAGCCTGACCCTTGCCGTCGAGTAATCGTTGAAGCCCTCCGAGTAGCCGATGTTTTTGAATCCGACCGCGTACCCCACGCCGCGCTTTACCGCTTCGCCGTGAGTCGTGTTCGAGACGCCACCGGGCATCTCGGTCAGATCGACAGGGTCGCTTGTCGTTGCCGGCGGCAGCGGAACGTCACGCACCCGGCGCAGCAGCTCCGCGACGGGCACCGGGCCCTCGACGATCTGCCCGGTGACCATCGAGCTGCCCGTCTTCATCGCATTGCGGATGCGAAGCTCGACCGGGTCGATGCCCAGGGCAGCCGCGAGCTTGTCCATCTGGGCCTCGTGCGCGTAGCAGTTCTGCACCGAGCCGAAGCCGCGCATCGCGCCGCATGGCGGATTGTTGGTGTAGACAACCCAGCCGTCGATTGTCGCGTTCGAACATTCGTAAGGGCCGATGGCGAAGCAACATGCGTTGGCGATCACGGCCGTCGAGCTGGAGGCATAAGCGCCACCGTCAAGGAGGATTCGCGCCTTGACGTAGACGAGCTTGCCGTCACGCGTCGCGCCGTGCTCGTAGCGAAGGCGGCCCGGGTGACGGTGCACGTGGCCGACGAAAGACTCTGGCCGCGAGTAAGCGATCTTCACCGGCCGCCCGGTCCGTAACGCGAGCATGCAGGCGTGGGCTTGCATCGACAGGTCTTCGCGCGCGCCGAACGCGCCGCCGATGCCGGCCATCGTGAGCCGGACTTTTTCGGGCGGCAAAGCGAGACTCTCGGCGAGCTGGTCGCGATCGATGTGCAGCCACTGCGTCGCGATGTAGAGGTCGACGCCGCCCTCACCGTCGGGGATGGCAAGACCGGACTCCGGCCCGAGCGGGGCCTGGTCCTGCATGCCGATCTCGTACTCGCCGGTGACCACGACGTCGGCGCGAGCGCTCTGGTCGCCGTGCCGGATCCTGACGTGGCGCGTAATGTTGCCGCCCTCGTGCAGCGACGGAGCGTCTGGCGTCAGCGCGAGCTCGGGGTCGGTTAGGGGAACCAGCACCTGGTAATCGACGTGAACCTTGCCGGCCGCGCGACGCGCTTGCTCCGGCTGGTCGGCCGCCACCAGCGCGACCGCCTCGCCCCAATAGCGGACCACGTCGAACGCGAGCACCGGCTGGTCGGGTATCTCCAGGCCGTACACCTTGCGTCCGGGCACGTCCTCATGCGTCAGCACCGCTCGCACCCCGGATGAGGCGAGTGCTTCGGCTGTGTCTATCGAAACGATTCGCGCGTACGGATGCGGGCTGCGCACAGTTGCCCCCCACAGCATTCCCTCGACCTGCAGGTCGGAGGAGTACACGAAATCGCCGCGGACCTTGGGGACGGCGTCGGGCCGAGTTGCGCTTTCGCCGACGCGGCGACCGAGCAGGTGCCCAGGCGGGTTCAATCGTGGCTTCATTTGAGCCGGTTCGCGGCCAGATTTACCGCGTCGATGATCTTCGCGTAGCCGGTGCAGCGGCAGATGTTGCCGGCCAGCGCTTCGCGGATCTCGGCGTCACTCGGGTTGGGTTTGCGCCGCAGAAGGTCATGCGTCGCGACCACAAGGCCGGGCGTACAGAAACCGCACTGCACGGCGCCTGCCTGGACGAACGCGTGCTGCACCGCGTGCAGTTGATCAGCGCCGCCGATGCCCTCGACCGTGACGATGTCTCGACCGTTCGCCTGACCACCGAGCACCAGACAGGCGCAGACCAGGGCGCCATCCATATAGACCGAGCAGGATCCGCACTCGCCCTGCTCGCAGGCATTCTTGGAACCCGGCAGCTCCATCCGGTCGCGCAGCACTGAGAGCAAGCTCTCTCCTTCCCAAACACCGTCGACGGTTCGAGCGCGGCCGTTGACTGTGCAGGCGATCTTCACGCCGACGCCTTCGCGCGGTACTCGTCCCACGCCCAGCCAAAGGATCGCCGTGCCATGACCGCGAGGGCGTGACGGCGGTAGGCCGCGGTGCCCCTCACGTCGTCGATGGGCTTCGAGGCAGCCGACACCAGCTCGCCGAAACGTGCGAGCGCGCTGGCCTCCACGGGCGCGGGTTTCTCCCATAGCCCGCCTTCGTCCAGCACACCCTCCAGGAAACGTTCGGCCTCGGCCGCGATCACCGGAGTCGGCGCAGCGGAGCCGATGCCGGTGCC
>DATCPW010000242.1:0-21306 GCA_036569865.1 Candidatus Dormiibacterota bacterium | reverse complement strand
TCTGGCACTGCCGCGCTCCACATCAGCCTCCTGATTTCTGGCGTGCAGCCGGAGGACGAGGTGCTCGTCTCGAGCCTGACATTCATCGCGCCCGTCAACGCGATCCGCTACTGCGGCGCATGGCCGGTGCTGGTGGATGCCGAGCCGGAGCACTGGCAGATGGACCCCGAGCTTGTCGTTCGCTTCCTGAATCGCGAATGTCAACTCACCGGTGGAGTCCTCCGCAACATCCGAACCGGCCGTCGAGTCAGCGCCCTGCTGCCCGTCCACATCCTCGGCCACCCGTGCGACATGGATCCGCTTCGCGAGGCGGCTGAGAAATTCGGTCTGGCCGTGATCGAGGATGCGACCGAAAGCCTAGGGGCCCGCTACAAAGATCAGCCCGTCGGTCATCTCAGCCGGCTTGCTTGCCTGAGCTTCAATGGCAACAAGCTCATCACCACCGGCGGCGGCGGGGCCATCGTCACCGACGACGCCGACCTGGCCGCCCGCGCCAAGTACCTCACGACCCAGGCCAAGGACGACCCGCTCGAGTACGTGCACAACGAGATCGGATACAACTACAGACTGACGAACATCCAGGCTGCGATGGGCTGCGCCCAGGTCGAGCTGCTCGACAGCTACCTTGAGGCCAAGCTCGACATTGCGGCCCGCTACCGCCGCGGCCTCGAAGCCGTGCCGGGGATCACTTTGATGCCCCAGGCTCCGTGGGCCGCCAGCGCGTGGTGGCTGTACACGATCCTGGTCGACGAAAGTCGTTACGGAAGCGACAGCCGCGGTCTCCTGCGACGTCTGGGGGATGACCGGATCCAGGCCAGGCCGCTGTGGCAGCCGGCGCATCTCAGTCCCGCCCATGCGGGCAGCCAGGCGCTCGGAGGAGAAGTGGCGGCCAGGCTCAATCGCGATGGGCTGAGCCTCCCATGCTCCGTCGGGCTCAAAGAGGCCGACCAGGACCGTGTGATCGCGGCAGTACAGCGGTACGCCAGTTGAAGGTGCTGGTCACTGGTGGGGCCGGCTACCTCGGTTCGGTGCTGGTCCCGAGGCTGCTGCGCGGCGGCCACGAGGTGCGAGCGCTCGACAGCCTGATGTACGACGGCTCGTCGCTGCTTTCGGTCTGGTCGGATCCAGCTTTTGAGTTCGTGAGAGGAGACGTGCGCGACCTCGACCTGATGCGCAGCAGCCTGTCCGGAGTCGACGCTGTTGTGCACCTGGCTGCCATCGTGGGCGACCCGGCGTGCGCTCGCGATCCGGACCTGGCGAGGGCCGTAAACCTGGAGGCGTCGATCGCCGTTCTCGACGCCGCGGCCGAGGCGGGAGCGCATCGTTTCGTCTTCGCATCGACCTGCAGCAACTACGGGCGGATGTCCGATCCGACCAAGTACGTCGACGAGACCGCTGAGCTCAAGCCCGTCTCTCTGTATGCCGAGACGAAAGTTGGCGTGGAGCGACGCATGCTCGAGTCACCTGGCGAGTTCGGCGACCTCGCCGTAACAGCGCTGCGATTCGCGACCCTGTACGGCTCATCGCCACGGATGCGATTCGACCTGACCGTGAACGAGTTCACGATGGAGCTGCTCACGAAGAAGGAGCTGATAGTTTTCGGCGAGCAGTTCTGGCGCCCTTACGTTCACACCACTGACGCAGCGCGCGCCGTTGAGGCCGTGCTCGAGGCGCCCCAAGAGAAGGTCGCAGGGAAGGTCTTCAACATCGGTTCGACCGAGCAGAACTTCCAGAAGCAGCAGCTGGTCGAGATGATCCTTCCCCTCGCGGCCGGTGCGAGCGTCGAGTACGTGCATCGCGACGAGGACCCACGCGATTACCGCGTCTCGTTCGCGAAGGTCGAGCGCGAGCTCGGCTTTCACACCACGCGCACCGTCGATGATGGGATCCGCGAGGTCGCCGCTCTCGTCAGCGGTGGCGTGATCCAGGACTTCGCCGATCCGAGATATCGAAATTGACCGATCAGGCCAAACTCTCGGAAGAGCTCGAGCAGGAGGGCGCCGCTTTCGACACCCGGATTCGCGAGCGCATGGCGCATGGACATGTTCCAGACCTGAGGCGAGCGACGCCAACCGACTGGTTCAACAACAACGTGTGGCGCCGTCCGCTCTTCGTGAACATGCTGAACCAGCGCGTGATCAGCTTCTGTGTGAGCAATCTCGAACCGGGGAGTCGTGTCCTCGAAGTCGGATGCGGCCCAGGGCACATGTCGCTGGAGCTTGCTCGCAATGGCTTTCAGGTCACCGGTCTCGACGTCGCGGGCGAAACTCTCGAAGTCGCCCGCAAGCTCGCGGAGGAAAACACCTACCGGGATAGCTGGGGAGGCGTGGATTACGTCCGGGCCGACTTTCTGGATTGGCACCCGGACTCAAGCGAGCGGTTCGACGCCATCTGCTTCTTCGGCGCCCTCCATCACTTTCCTGACGTGGAGCAGGTGCTTGATCGCGCGCTGGAGCTGATTGGTAGAAACGGCCGCATGGTCGCATACGAACCGGCCCGCGATTGGTGGCTGGACACGGATGCGTCCCTGATGATCCTGGTGCGGCTTCTGCTCAGCGGGGCGGGCGCCTGGTACCAGGACCTGCCGCAGCTCACAAGCCGAGAGGACCTCGACACCATGATCGCGGCGACGCTGGCCGAGATCCGCAACGCCCACCCCGCCGGCGAGCCGGCTCAGTCGCCGCGCGACAACTCGGCATATGGGACGGAGATGCTGGCGGCCATTCGTGAGCGTTTCGACGAGATCGGATATGCACCGGCGACTGTGATGTTCGACCGCGTCGTCGGAGGCATCAGGCTCGAGCCGGATGAGCCCGTGGACAGGCTTGCGCATACGCTCGAGGTCTTCGAGCTGCACGCCATCGAGACGGGTTTGATGCACGCCGCCGGGTTCATGTTTGCCGGCCGCGCCAGGGGCGGTTGATTCAGGGCGTGGCGCGTAAGCTAGCCGCACCATGCGCGCGGTAGGGATCGGCGCCGGCGGCCACGCGAAGGTCTTGCTCGAGGCGCTGCTGGCACAGCACGATATCGAGATCATCGGGCTGCTGGACTCTGATCCCCAGTTGAAAGGCCGCCAGGTGCTGGGAGTGCCCGTGCTGGGCGGCGATGACCTGCTGGAACAGTTGCATCGCGACGGCGTCCGCCACGCGTTCATGGGTGTCGGCGGGGTCGGCGACAACTCCGTGCGCCGGCAGCTGTTCGAGAGGGTTCAGAAGGGCGGCTTCGAGCTCCTGTCCGTTCGCCACGCCACAGCAGTGGTGTCGCCAAGCGCCGAGCTTGGCGAAGGCACCTGCCTTTGCCCCGGTGCGATCGTCGGTGCGGGTGCCCGGCTCGGACGCAATGTGATCGTCAACACGGGCGCGATCGTCGAGCACGATTGCGATGTGGGCGATCACGTCCACATCGCGAGTGGGGCGGTGCTGGCGGGCGCAGTCGTAGTCGGCGAAGGCGCGCATGTAGGCGCAGGCGCCGCCGTCCGGCAGGGCGTGCGCATCGGACGCGGTGCTCTTATCGCCATGGGTGCGGCTGTCATTGAAGACGTGCCCGATGAGGTCGCTGTCGCCGGGGTGCCGGCGCGGCCGATGCGGGGCCGGTGACGGCGTGAAGAAGCTGGATTCGCTTCTGATCGGCCGGGCGCAGACCTTGCGCGAAGCGTTGCGGTGCCTGGATGCAAACGGCGAAGGGATCGCACTCGTCGTCAACGATGACGGCAAGCTGCTCGGGACAGTCACCGATGGCGACCTGCGCCGCGCGACTCTTGCCGGCCTGGACGTGGACAAGGAAACTGTGGACACTCTGCTCCGCCAGCGCGAAGGCAAGAAGGAGCACCCCCTGACGGCGCCAGTGGGAACCAAGGCCGTCGACCTCATGCGGATGATGAAGACCTCCAGGCTGAGGCACATCCCGCTAGTGGACGCGAAAGGCCGGGTCAAGGAGCTCGCGCTTCTTCGGGAGCTGGCGCTGGAAGATGAGCTGCCCGTCACCGCGGTCGTGATGGCCGGCGGCTTCGGCACCAGGCTCCGTCCACTGACCGAGAAAATGCCGAAGCCGATGCTTCCGGTTGGGGATCGTCCAGTGATGGAGCACGTCCTGGAGCAGCTCCAGAAGGTGGGCATCTCTCACGTGAGCATCACAACGCACTACAAGTCGGAGGCAATAGTCGAACACTTCGGCGACGGCCACCGCTTCGGCCTCGAAATCGACTACGTCAACGAAAAAGAGCCACTGGGAACCGCCGGTGCCCTGGGCCTGTTGAAGCCACCGGCGGGACCTGTGCTGGTCATCAACGGTGATGTGATTACGCAGGTCAACTTCCGATCGATGCTCTCCTACCACGCCGACAACCATGCAGATATGACGGTGGGAGTGCGCCGGTTCGAGCTGCAGGTGCCTTATGGCGTGGTCGAGATGGAAGGACCCGAGGTCCACCGCCTCGACGAGAAGCCCACGCTCCGCTTCTTCATCAACGCAGGTGTTTACCTGATCGAGCCCACCGTCCTCTCGCTGATCAAGGGCAGCGAGCGGCTTGACGCGACTGAGCTCATCGACCGGCTCCTCGCCGCAGGCAAGAAGGTGGTCGGCTTCCCGATCCATGAGTACTGGCTCGACATCGGCCGGCCGGACGACTACGTCCAGGCCAACGCGGACTGGTCCGATGCCTGAGGCCGTTCCGTCCTGAAGGCCAGCCAAAGCCTCCCTGGCGACGAGACTGTGGTCGAACCGCCTAGCGGGATCGATGCTGCTCAGGGCGGGGGCTCAATCTTCCGGGTCGGGCACGGGTTCCGCCTCAGGAACGCGGCCATTTACATCGTGTCGAACGGTCTCCAGCGCGGGTCCACCGTCATCGTGGCTCCGCTCTTGCTGGCGCGACTCTCGGTGTCCGAGTACGGCGTCTACGCCCTTCTGCTGACCGTCTATACGCTGGGTCCGCCGATGCTCTCGCTGGGCCTGTACGGGGCCATCGGGCGGTTTTACTTCGACACCAAGAACGTCGCCGAACGCCATCGTGTCAGCTCCACTCTGGTGGTCGCGCACGCGGCGACTGTTTTGGTGGTCACAATCCTGATCGACCTTGTCCTGAGCAATTCCGTGACCTCGATCGTGGGCATCCCGTACATCTACTTCCGGCTGATCCTGTGGGCGGCGGCAGCGGCGGCGTTATATGAAGGAGCGGCGGCATACTGGCGCGCCGCGGAGCGTCCCCTCGCCGTGGCCATCGCCGGCCTTGCATCGGTCTTCGCCACGACGGGCGGCATGGTCTCGCTTCTGTTCCTCACCTCGTTGGGTCTAGAGGGCGTTTTGATCGGGCTGGCCGTGGGCCAGGGGATCGTGTCCTTGACGATGTTCGCGCTGGTCGTCCGGGAGATCGGCGTAAGCCGGCACCTCTCGCTGCTCAAAGCGGCGCTGGTGTTCAGCCTGCCGTTGATTCCGTATCTACTTTCCGGCTGGCTGTTGCGAGCCGCCGACCGCTGGATTCTTGATATCTACCGCAACCAGGCGGAGGTCGGAGCCTACTTTTTGGCCGTCCAGCTCACGTCGTTGATCTCGCTGGTCATGTTCTCGGCGAACGACGCAATCGCCCCCCGGTTCCTCGCGCGCTTTCGGGACGACGGCAGGGCTGGAGCCCAGGCCTTCCACGCACGGCTCTTTCCCCTTTACCTCCTCACCTCGGCTGGTCTCGCAGCCGGAGCTATCCTCATCGGTCCGCTCGCAGTCCAGGTCCTTTCACACGGCAAGATCACCCACATCAGCCTGGTGCTTTCAGTGCTCGCGTGTGGGTTCGTCGCGTCAACCCTCTACGTTCCGTTTGCGAACTCGTTCTTCGCCCTCAAGAACACCCGGTACCTCTTCGCGCTGACGATGTCGAGCGCAGCAGTCAGCGTGTTGCTGAACTTTCTACTGATTCCGGTGCTCGGCGGTGTCGGCGCCGCCACCTCGCTGCTCATCGCCTACTCGTTGCTGCTCGGGCTGGCGATGTTCTTCGCAAACCGCAACCTGGGTCTGCGGCCCTTTGTGCCGGCGCTCGCGGGCGCTGCTGCGGTCTTGGCATTGTTGACGTGGGTCGCGCAGGCATGGATCTACACATGACGTTGGTCATAGCACGCACTGAGGCCGACCTCGTTAGACGTGCTGACCAAGCGGATCCAGTGCTGTGGCTGGGAAGCCGGCCACTTCCAGAGTCGCTTCGTTCACGAGCTGTCGCCGTCCCAGTCGATTCGTCTGCACTGGACGGTTGGCTCGCGGTCAGGCGCCTTGGAGATGAGCTGACCGGCGGAAGGTCGGTCAAGCAGGCTCTCGAGTTCGACGGGGTTTCGTTGTGGTGGTTCGTGCATCACTGGTTGGTCTACGGCAAGGGACTGACGGGTTGGGACGAGCGATACAGGGTGCTCCGTCGCGTCATGGCGGGGTTGCAAACGGCGCCGACTCGGCTGGTCCTGACGAGCCGGCGGGCAGACGACGACCTGGTCGTCCGGGCGGTGGCTGCGCAGAATGGAATTGGATACAGCTGGGACGCGCCTTACTGGGTCAAGCTTCGAGAACGATTCCTGCTCCGGTGGCGAGCGCAGGCCCTGATGGGAGCTCGGCTGGCCAAGCTCCTGCTGCGCGGGTTGCTCGCACGCCTGATGCGCAAGAACAGCCTGGCCGGTAGAGGGCACATCGATCTCCTCTTCTACACCTCCTCATCGACCTGGAATGCCGTCAAGGGCACCGACCGGCTGTTCACGCCGCTGCTCGAAGAGGCCAAACGCCGCGGGCTGAACGTCGCCGGCCTCCACCTCGACTACCGACCCAACCTTGGACTCGACACCCTTTCCAGCCTCGACCGCCGCATCGTCGCGTGGGAGTCGCTGGTGACCCCAGCGCGTGCGTGGCGCGCCATGGCCCGGGGACGCGCCATCGAGCGAGCTCTCGGAAGCGAGTTTCCTGGCCAGGTGCACGGGATGCCCGCCTCTCGACTGTTGACCGACCGATCCGCCGCCCTGCGGTCTCGTCTATCGGACGCGGTCCTTGCCATCGAAACCGCGCGCCACGCGATTGCAGTGTTGCGTCCGCGAAGCGTGTATGTCGTCGACGCATATGACCTTTGGGCGCAGGCCCTTGTGGTGGCAGCACGCGAAGCGGGAGTACCGTCCGTTGAGATCCAGCACGGCATCATCCAGGCGAACCACAGCGGCTACCTTCATCTGGATGGCGAAATTGCAGCCGATCGATCGCAGCTCAGCCCGTATAGCCCGACGCCGGACGTCATCGCCGTTTTCGGAGAGGGCGCGAAGAAGGCGTTGGTCGAGGACGGCCATTTCCCAGCTGACGCGATCCAGGTGACGGGCTCCCCAAACATCCAGGCCGCCCGGCAGCGTCAGGATGAGCGAAGCGAGATCCGTTCGAAGCTAGGGCTTCGAAAGGATGCTTTCACGGTGCTGTACTTCGGCGCTCCACATCACATTTTTCCCGCCGACATCGAGCACCTGCGCGCCTTCCTTGCCGCCTGCCGTTCACTGCCTGAGGTCGCGCCGCTCCTGCGGCCCCACCCGGCTGACCAGGGGCCGCGGCGGTATCAAGCTGAAGCGGCAGCTGCCGGAGTCGACGCTCCCGTGTTGACACAGGCTGACCCCTTCGAGCTGATCGTCGCGTCGGACGTTGTCATTGCGTTCAACTCGACCACCGCCCTCGACGCGATGGCGCTGGAGCGCGCTGTGATTCACATCAACATGTCAGGGTCGCCTGATCTTTTCCGGTTCGTCGAGGATGGTGGAGCGTTGAGAGCTACCGACCCGGAGGAGCTTCGAGCGGCCATCGCGGAGCTGAGCTCGCCTGACGCCCGGCTGCGCGTGGTCCGCAAGCACGCGGCATATATAAGCCAGTACTACGCTCAGTGCGCCAACCCGGCACACGAGATGCTCGAGATCGGATTTCCGAGCGCGGTGCCGACGTGACGCGAGGGTTCAGGTGGTGGGGGATCTGCGGCCTTGGAGCGGGAATCCCAATCGCGTTCGCAGTGCCGTCGCGGGGTGGAGGGACCGGCAGCATTTCCGTTGACATCCTCATCTGGCCGGTCCTTGTGGGCGCCCTGGTGGTCGCGGGGTCGAGAGAATGGGGCGGCATTCGGCGTGACCTGGTCGCGCGGCTCTTGCTGGCATTCCTGATCGTCAGCGCGTTGTCTCTTCCAATCGGGATCGTGCTCTACCACAACCTCGATGGCCCGCGGTCGTTCGCCTACCAGTTCGTGATCATGCTCAATTTCGCGGCCGGCTACCTGGTCCTGCGCACGCTTGACGACATCGATCTGTTGGTCCGAGCATTTGTTGCATCGATCGGTGTGCTGTCGATCGGGCTATCGCTCTACCTGCTGTCGGCAGGCATCCTTGGAAGCGTTCACTCGTTTCACAACAGCAACTTTCTGATGTCAACCATTTACGGCTGGCCTAACGGCTTCGCGATCGTCGTGACAGTCGGGATGATCATGGCCCTGTACGTAACGTCGACAGCCCAGACGCGCATCGTGCGCGTCGCTTATCTCGTGCTTGCGATCGGACTCGGCTTCTCCCTCGTCCTGACCTTCTCCAAGACGGGTTGGGTGGCGGCAGCGGTTGGGCTGTGGCTGCTCTGGCTGCGCTTCTGGAAAGTCCGGCTGCAGCTCCTTCTGGTGGCGGGGATTGTGGTCGTCGGGGTTGGGTTGCTGTTTGCCGCCAACGAAAGCTTTCGGATGCAGGTCTTCACGCTCGGGACGCTGGAGGTGCGGCTTCGCTTCGT
Organism: Candidatus Dormiibacterota bacterium; assembly: GCA_036569865.1. Classification (GTDB taxonomy): domain Bacteria; phylum Chloroflexota; class Dormibacteria; order Dormibacterales; family Dormibacteraceae; genus Palsa-872. Next base: position 12,555 of record DATCPW010000242.1, on the reverse strand, counting down.
CGCGGTGGTGCTCACCCGGCTGAACCCGATCATCCTGCTCGCCGGCAGCGGCTCGCAGAGCCTCGACACGCTCACACGGCCATTCGCGAATGTGGATTTGCTCAACGGCATCCTCGTCGGAGGCCTTGGCCCTCAGGACGAGTTCCTCAACGTCCTGGTCAAGAGCGGGGTGCTCGGCCTGGCCCTGTTCGTGGCCGCGCTGGTCGTGGTGATGTTGCGCACGCGGCGATTGACGATGAGCGCTGATAGCCGGGTTGCTCGCCTGTTCCGCTACTGGTACGCGGCGGCATGGGCCATCGTCGTGTCGTTGTTTTCCGTCGACGAGCTGCACTACTGGCCCATTGGCGCCGCCTTCTGGTTGATGGCAGGCGCGATGCTGCACCTCCTGCCACGCGCCGAACCGGTCCGAGAATCACCGCGATCTGCTCCGATGAACGATGACGCGAGAGCGGGCGACGCTCCCGCCGGCCGGCTGTCAACGAATCCCTAGGATGGCGGCTGCTATCGCGCCACCAATCGAGGCTCCACTCGGCCGCTACGTCCGTTGGGCGCTTGCGGTGACCGCTGGGTCGATGCCCCTGTATGTGGTGCGGTGGCACATCGGGCCCCTGCCCACCACTCTTCTCGAAATCGAAATCCTGGTCACTGTTGCTCTCTACTTGGTGGCCGTCCTGCGCCATGCCGCCCCGCGGCCGAAGCGCACGCCTTACGAAATCCCAATCGCCCTGTTCCTGTTGGCAGGCTTGGTCGGAATCGTCGTCGCCCCCGATCACCGTGGCGCGCTCGGCATCTTCCGCGCCTATCTGTTCGAACCGATCGCGATCTACTACGTGGCAACGGCCGTGCTGGGGACCAGTGAATCCATTGAGTCGATCCTTGGTGTTTTGGGTGTCGGAGCGGTGCTGTTCGCCCTGGTCGAGATGACAACCTTTGTGCAGGCGCTTGCGGGCCACAGGCTCGTGCTCGGCCACGCGGCTGCCGCGTTCGGCATCAATCCCAACTCGGTGGCGATCTACCTGGAACCTCTCATCGCGCTCGCGGCGGGATTCGCCCTCTTCGATCGCGGACGCCGCCGCTGGCTTGGAGTGGGCGTCTTGACCATCCTGTTGATAGCCGAGGCGGCGACGCTTTCGCGGGGCGGTCTCCTGGCGCTGGCGGCGCTGGTTGTGATTGCATTCGTGACGGTAGGGGCGGTTACTTTCCGCGCTGCGCTGCTGGCTGCGGCTGTCGCCGGGGCGCTGATCCTATGGCAGCTTCCATTCGTTGGGCTTCGGATCAAATACTTCCTCGTGGACCCTGCGCACACCCTGTTTGGGAGATTTCACATCTGGTCGGCGACGCTGCGAATGCTGCGTGACCATCCGATTTTCGGCGCCGGGATCAACGCTTACCAGACCACCATGGCGCCGTATCGCGCCACCGATGCGTACAAGGTCGCCGAGCCGTACCCACACAACATCGTCCTCACGACCTGGACCGAGCTAGGCCTGCTCGGGCTCGCCGCGTTCATCTACATCCTGGGGGCGCTGATCATCCGTCCCTGGAAAGCCCTGGCGACCTCCTTCGGGCTCTATCGCCCGGTGCTCTGGGGCCTCGGCAGCGCCTTCATCATGATCGCCGTCCATGGGCTCACCGACTCTCCTTACTGGAAGAACGACTTGAGCCTGGAGTTTTGGGTGCTGGCCTCCCTGGAGGTCGTCGCCCTGCGAGCGGTAAGCGCGGCGCAGGCGCAGCATGGCTGAACAATTGCCAAGTCCTCGGACGATCACGATCTGGGCGCTTGGGGTGACTGCGGCTTGCCTGCCCCTCTACGTGATCCGATGGCGCATCGGGCCGCTGCCGACGACGCTCCTCGAAAACTTAATCCTGCTCACGATCGCGGCCTACTGCGTCACGCTGTGGACCGAGCACCGCCTGCCGGCGGCGCGCACGCTCCTGGACATCCCGATCGCCGTCCTGCTCGTTGCCGGCGTCATCGGAATCGCCGTGGCCCCCGACCACACCAAAGCCATTGGCATCTATCGCGCCTATTTCCTCGAGGCGATCGCGATGTACTACATCGCTGTCGACATGATTCGCACCCGCGACGCTGTTCGGACGCTCCTCTTCGTCGCTGGGATCGGCAGCTCTCTGTTTGCGCTCGGCCAGATCGTGATTTTCGGCGTCGCGTTCGCCCACCACGCCGTCCAGCTGGGCGATGCCCCGGCGTTTCTCAACACGAGCCCCAACTCGGTCGCCCTCTACCTCGAGCCACCGCTGGCAGTCGCGCTCGGCTTCGTGCTGTTTCCCACCGCGCCACGCGAGCGCTGGATTGCGCTGGCCTGTCTCGTTTTCATCGGGCCCGCGATCATCCTCACCCTGTCACGGTCGGCCTACCTCGCGATGGCCGTCCTCGGCCTGGTGATGGTGCTCACCCTGCCCAGCGGGCGCTGGAGATTCGTTGCCATCGGAGTCCTGGCGGCGATCACACTTGTCGTGCTCGAGGTGCCGTTCGTGAATCAACGGCTCAACAGCCTCGCCCATTCAGTCACGCTGCGGTCTTCGCTCTACAGCCAGGCGCTGCGCGTGCTGTCGGAGCGCCCGATATTCGGGGCAGGCATCAGCGGCTTTCCGATCAGGGTCGCGCCGTTCCGGCCGCCGAACCAATCAATCCATCTGTATCCCGACAATCTCTGGCTGACCACCTGGAGCGAGCTCGGATTGCTGGGACTGGTCTCCTTCGCGGCGATCTTCTTCAGCCTGCTGTGGCGGGGCTGGAGGGCGGCCGCCCGAGCCACCGATATCTGGCGCCCGGTGGTCTGGGGGGCGTCAGGCGCCCTGCTCCTCTACCTGGTGCACGGAATGTTCGACTCGCCTTATTGGAAGAACGACCTCAGCGTGGAGTTCTGGCTGATCGCCGCCCTCGTGGTCGTCGCGATTCGCGGCGCGGCCGGCGTACTGGCGCCTCCCGCGCCCGAGCCGCCCCAGCCCGCGACCTAGGCTCCGCTCCAAGACTTCGCCAGCTCTTCCGATCCGATGGCGCGGCCCTCGGATGCTGACGTTATCAGCGCCAGCGCGAGGTGCAGGGCCCGCAGGCCGGCTTCGCCGTCCACCTCTGCCGCCCCGCCTTCTCCGACGGCTCGCAGGAAGGACTGGAGCTCCAACTTGAGCGGTTCAGATTGGGCGACTGGAAAGCGGATCACCTCGCCTTCGCTGACGGTACGCAGGTGGCTGAGACTGCCGCGACCACCCTCCACCTCGGCGTTCTTGAAGTGAGTCAGCTCCTGGGTCAGGTAGTTGACCGTGAACAGCCCCCGCTCCCCCAGCACGCTGAGCTCGCGGATCTTGGTCGGCGTGAGCCAGTTGACCTGGAGAACGCCAACGGCACCACTCTCGAACCTGAGGATCGCGTTGAGCATGTCCTCATGCTCGGTGTGAATGCGCTGCTCGGTTTCGGCAAATAGGCGAGTGATCTCTGAGCCCACGATCCGGCCCATGACATCGAGGTCATGTGTCGCGAGATCGATCACGACGCCGACGTCCCGAATTCGGGCGGGGAACGGTCCCTCGCGCCGTGCGTGAACCTGGAACACGCGGCCAAGCTCGCCGGCCGCAATCCGCTTCTGCAGCTCGCGGACGGCGGGATTGAACCTCTCGATGTGACCCACAGCGAGCAATTTCCGAGCCCGTGAGGCCGCCTCGACGAGGGCACGCCCTTCTTCGAGGGTGGGCGCAATCGGCTTTTCGACCAGCAGGTGAAGGCCGTGCTCGAGAACCGCGAGACCAACCGCTTTGTGAAAGCGAGTCGGTACGGCCACGATGACTGCCTCGAGCTGCTCGTGGTCGAGCATCTCCCGCCACGAGTCATAGCCCTTCATGCCGTACCTGCGGGTCGCCGCAGCGACGACCGCGGGCTCGCTGTCGCAAACCGCGACGAGGTCGGCATTCTCGATCTCGCTCAAGACCCGGAGGTGGTTCCGGCCCATCGCGCCCAGGCCGACTAGGGCGACGCGGGTCACGCCGTGGAAAGCGCCGTCCGCACGGAATCGATGATCCTGTCGAGGTCGCCGTCGGTCAGACCTGGGTGGACCGGCAGCGACAGCACCTGCTCAGCCAGGCGCTCCGAGACAGGTAGCGAAGTCGACCCATATCCAAGATCGACGTAGAGCGGTTGCCGGTGCACCGGCACCTCATAGTGGATCGCCGTTCCAACTCCGAGCTCTCGCAAGCGTTCCTGCACCCGATCGCGGCCGCTCTCGATGGCCACGGTGTACTGGTGGTACACATGCTTGTAGCCCTGCCGCTCGCGTGGGATTCTCAAACCTGGGGTCCCCTCGAGCCCGCGGCTGAGGATTGCGGCATTGCGACGCCTCGCCTCGTTGAACCTGTCGAGCTTGCGCAGCTGCTCGCGGCCGATGGCGGCGGCGAGCTCGGTGAGGCGGAAGTTGTAGCCGAGCACCTCATGGCGATAGCGTGTCGTGGCCCCGTGCTGACGAAGCAGCCGCACCTTGCGTGCAATCTCGTTGTCGCCGGTGGTGACCATCCCGCCTTCCGACGTCGTCATGTTCTTGGTCGGGTAGAACGAGAATGCGGCGCTGACGCCAAGGGCTCCCGTCTTGATTCCATCGATCGTGGCGCCATGTGCCTGGCATGCGTCTTCGATTAGGACCAGGTGATGCCGGTCAGCGATGTCGCGGAGCTCGCTGATGGCCGCGGGATGGCCGTAGAGGTCGACCGGCATGATTGCCTTCGTCCGCGGCGTGATCGCGCTCTCTACGAGGTCTGGATCGAGGTTGTAGGTGTCGCGTTCGATATCGACGAAGACGGGCCTGGCGCCGACGAAGAGCGCCGCGTTCGCCGACGACACGAACGTGAACGCGGTCGTGATCACCTCATCGCCTTCCTTCAAGCCGTTGGCAAGGAGAAGCAGGTGCAGCGCTGCCGTCCCGTTGGACAAAGCGACAGCGTTGCCGACCCCGCACCACTGCGCAAACTCCCGCTCGAACGCTTCGACAACCGGCCCCTGAGCCAGCTGGCCGCTGTCAAGCACGGCGAGGACCGCCTGCCGCTCCTCCTCGCCAATCTGGGGAGCTGCGATTGAAATTGTCTTGAGGGTATCCAAGGCCGCCTTCATGTTATGGATTGTGCCCAGTGCCGCGTGAACGCCGGTCAGGCGGTGGCCTCTTCGATGGCACTGACCACCTTATCCGCGGCGTGTCCGTCGCCGAACAAGGGGGCCCTTGCGCCCTTCGGGCGGAAGTTGCGAATGGCGTCGGCGATCTTCTGCGGTTCGGTGCCCACAAGCAGGTTCCAGCCGGCATCGACAGTTTCGGTCCACTCGGTCGTGTCTCTCAGGGTTATGCACGGGCGGCCGGCGAAGTAAGCCTCCTTCTGAACCCCTCCGGAGTCCGTGAGGATGGTTTCGGCGCCGTCCTCCAGGACCAGCATCTCGAGATAGCCGACCGGGTCGATAATCCGCACGTTGCGGCCTGCCTCGATGCCTCCTGACCGCATGGCGGCGCCAGTGCGTGGGTGGGCCGGAAAGATCACCTGGACACCTGAAAGCTCGACGCCGCGCAGGATCGCGCGCAGGCGATCCGGGCTGTCCACGTTCTCGGCCCGATGGGCGGTGAGCAGGTGATATTGCCCAGCTCGGATGCCGAGCTCCGACAGCACCGAGATCTTCTCCCGCGCTCGCTCGAGGTTCGACTTGAACGCATCGAACATCACGTCGCCAACCATCCGCACCCCATTGGTGATGCCCTCTCGAACAAGGTTGCTCACCGCAATTTCAGTGGGACAGAGCAGCAGCTTGCTGATATGGTCGGCGACCACCCGGTTGACCTCCTCAGGCATCAGCCGGTCATAGCTGCGCAACCCCGCCTCCACGTGCGCGACAGGCACGTGCAGCTTGGCGCCGGCGAGGGCGCCGGCGAGGGTCGAGTTGGTGTCGCCGTACACGAGGATCCAGTCAGGCGCGTAATCGATCGCCGCCGCCTCGATGCCTGCCAGCATCGCGCCCGTCTGGGCGCCGTGCAGGCCGGACCCGACTTCCAGATTGCGATTTGGAGCGGGGATCTCCAGCTGGCGGAAAAACAGCTCGGACATCGCGTCGTCGTAGTGCTGGCCCGTGTGGAGCAGAAACTCCTCATGGTTGGCCCGGAGAACGCGCGAAACCGGTGCCGCCTTGATGAACTGGGGACGCGCGCCCACCACGGTCAGGACCTTCATGCTCCGCACCCGAGACGGTCGTGGACCCTGAGCATCTGGTCCTGCGGAGTCTATTCGACCTGCCGTGCCAAGATAAACCCGGATTGACCATCGAGACCGTCTACATCCATCCCACCGCGGACGTGTCGAAGCAGGCACTGATTGGCGCCGGCACGCAAATCTGGAACGAGGCCCAGGTTCGAGAAGGCGCCGTCATCGGCAAGGAGTGCGTCGTCGGGAAGGGCGCGTACGTGGATAAAGACGTTCGCATCGGCGACCGGTGCAAGCTTCAAAATGGCGCGTTCGTGTTTCACGGATTCACACTCGAGGATGGCGTCTTCCTCGGGCCTGGCGCGATGTTGCTGAATGACAAGCACCCGCGCGCCATCAACCCTGACGGTTCCGCAAAAACTGACTCGGATTGGATCGCCAGCGAGGGTTTGGTTGAGTTCGGCGCATCGATCGGAGGAGGCGCAGTGATCCTGCCCGGCGTCCGGATCGGGCGCATGGCCATGGTGGGATCGGGAGCGGTGGTGACACGAGATGTCGCCCAGCGAGCGATCGTTGTGGGCAACCCGGCACGCGTGCGTGGATTCGCGTGCGACTGCGGCCACCCGCTCGTGATGAATCGCAACAGTGATATGCACGCAAAGCACACCTGTCCTGAGTGCGGGCGAACCTTCGAGCTTTCGCCTGATGCCTCCGAGCATCTGGACGCCGGGGCATCCAGATGACAGCGTCGACCGTCGCCGTGGTCGGTCTTGGCAAGATCGGTTTGCCTCTGGCGGCCCAGTTCGCGGCCAAGGGCATGCAAGTGATTGGCTGCGACATCAATCCGGAAGTGGTGGCCGCCATCAACTCCGGCCGCTCGCACATCCACGAGGAACCGGGGCTGGCGGAGGCGGTGGCGACAGCCGTCACGGCCGGCCGCCTGAAGGCCACACAGGACACGTCAGCGGCCGTCACCGCCGCCGATGTTGTTGTGGTGATCGTGCCGTTGATGGTGGATAAGCGCCACGACATCGACTTCAGCGGGCTGGACGCGGCAACGCAGGCGATCGCCAAAGGACTTCGACAAGGCTGCCTGGTCATCTACGAGACGACGCTTCCGGTCGGCACGACCCGCAATCGCATGGGGCCGATGCTCCACGGTGGCTCAGGCCTGCGCCCTGGAGCCGATTTTCACCTTGCGTTCAGCCCAGAGCGCCTCTATGCGGGACGGATATTCGAGGATCTGCGCCGCTACCCGAAAATCGTCGGCGGAGTCGACGCCGCCAGCACCGACCGTGCAGTTGCCTTCTACCAAACGGTCCTCGATGCGGAGGTATGGGCGGTAGAGGGCGCTGAGACGGCGGAGTTCGCCAAGCTCGCCGAGACCACTTACAGGGACGTCAATATCGCGCTGGCCAACGAGCTCGCGCTGTATGGGGCGAATCGCGGGATCAATGTGGCTCAGGCATTCAAGGCCGCCAACTCGCAGCCCTATTCGCATCTGCACCGGCCGGGGATTGGCGTCGGCGGGCACTGCATCCCTGTGTATCCGCACTTTCTCCTCACCGACGCATCCGATGGTGAGCTGACGCTGGTGCGCGGCGGTAGGAGGACTAATGACGGGATGGCCCGAGCCTCGCTGGACGCCTTGTCCGCGGCGCTCGGCGGGCTGCGCGGGCGGCGAATTCTCGTTCTCGGCGCCTCTTATCGCGAGAACGTCAAGGAAATGGCGTTCTCGAGTGCAATCACAATCATCGAAGAGCTCCACCGGGAGGGCGCTCATGCGCTGGTACACGATCCTTTGTTCGAGCCTCACGAGCTGGCGGCCCTCGAAGCGGACGTGGCCGACCTCAGTGGAGGGGTCGATGTCGATGCGGTGATCGTGCAGGCCTTTCACAGCGAATACGCCGACCTCGACTGGGCACGTTTTCGTGGGCTGAGGGTCGTGTTCGACGGTCGTGGCGCAGTCGATCCCGACTTAGTTCGCCGAGTCGGAGCGAGATACCTTGCGGTTGGCATTCGAGAGGAGCGATCGAACAGCTCCCATTGACGTCGTTGCGTGGAGCGGAAAAACGACCCAGATTTCGTCGATTCCACGCTCTGGCAGATCGGTTTGACTCGCCGAGCGCCGACGAGTACAGTTCACAGGTCCTGGCCGTCGCCACAACGCTATGCATCGATTTGAACACCGTTTTCTAGCCATCGGAGCTGCCGCCATCTTGGTTGCGTGCGGTGCCCCCACGAACGCGAACTCGAACACGCATGCACCAACGCACTCGGATGGCGATGCGACACACCCATGGGTGATGCAGCAGACGTCTCAAGGCGGCGACGGCGGTCAGGTGCTCAGGCCGCCCCTCTATACGGCCTCAGCTCTCAGTGTCCGGCACGATGCCGCGAAGCCGGCGGCCACGTCCGTAGGAGTGCTTACCTCGGTCCCGCAGGTCAAGAAAGAGGTGTTTGGATTCGCCTTCGGCAACGCCAGCCTGGGTGACCCGATATACGGCTACCCGGCGTGGTCATTGAATCTTCTGACGACCATCGCCTACTTCGGGCTCAGCCTCGATTGGGACGGCTCGATCATCCAGAGCGGTTCAGGGTGGACCACGTGGAACTCCAGCGCGCTCACCGACATGGTTGCGACGGCGCACGCGCACGGTGTCCGGGTGATTCTGTCGATCAACCTCCACGACTTCAGCGCCAGCCCAGTAAGCACGATGTGCGCAGCGCTGAGTCCGGCGCGTAGGGCCCTCACCGTCAGCCAGACTGTCGCCCAGGTTCTAAAGATGGGCGTGGACGGAGTCAACCTCGACTACGAGGGGACCAATACCACATGCGCTTACGGTTCCACGCTGCAGGCCGAGATGATCAGTGTCACGGCGGAGTTGCGAGCCAAGCTTCCCAAGGCTTACATCGCCATCGACACTTATTCCGGGTCAGCGGGCGACAATTCTGGTTTCTTCAACATTCCAGCCCTCTCGCCCTATGTCGACGCTTTCTTCGTGATGGCGTACGACATGGAGTACTACAACTACACCGGAGCTCCACTCTACTGTTCAACGTTCTGTATTGGTCCTACGGCTCCTCTGACGACATACCGCTACAACGACACCACCTCGATGTCGCAGTACATAACAGCCACGGCGCCATCGAAGATCATCCTCGGCGTTCCCTACTACGGACGCAAAGAATGCGTGGCCGGCGTTACACCGACTACAGCGCCGGCCAACGCAAAGGCGGTGAGCGGCAGCATCGCGGCGGATGGCTACCTCGACGCCTCGACGGAGAATGGCTACTTCGCGAACACCAACTACCACGCGCATCGTGAGGTTCGCGACATAGCCGGGTATGAGCGCTGGGACACGTGGACAAGCTCAACTGCCAAATGCACCCGCGAGATGTACTGGGACGACCCCGGGTCACTTGGGCGAAAGTACGACCTGGTCAACAGGGATGGAATTCGCGGCGTGGGAATCTTCGCGCTTCAATATGGCGGCGGAGCGCCCGAGCTGTGGAACATGCTGCAGATCAAATTCGTCGGTTGCAGCGCAGCGCAGCTGACGCCAGGACCCGGAACGTACGCGGTGGGCGGGGCCATCTCGTTTACCGCGACCGCAACGGGTTGTCCCACTCCGCTCTACGAGTTCTGGGTGAAGCGGCCTGGCGCGTCCTGGGTGGTCGCCCGAGCCTACAGCACTATCCCAACCTTCACTTTGAACACGATTGGGTTGGCGCCGGGTGCCTACGAGATCTCAGTCTGGGCACGCCAGTGGGGTTCGGCCAGCGCGCGGTACGACGCCGGCGCGGGCGGAACTTACACCCTCGCAGGCTGCACAAGCGTTGCCCTCGCTCCGGCGCCGGGGTCATACAACATCGGAGAAACGATTCCGTTCGCCGCGACTTCGATCGGATGTGCCAAACCCGAATACCAGTTCTGGATTCAACCGCCGCAGGGCCAGTGGTTGTCGGTCCAGCCATACAGCACAACTGCCACCTACAACTGGCACGCGCTGAAGCTAAAGCCCGGGGTCTATCAAGTCGCTGTTTGGGCTCGCCAGAACGGTTCGGGCTCACCCAGGTTCGACGTGGGCGCAGGCGGACCTTACACACTCTCAGGCTGCGCGACCGCCGTGCTGACCCCCGCTCCCGGTGCCACTTTCAGCGTTGGGGGCAATGCAGCCTTCTCCGCCACCTCGACCGGCTGCGCCAACCCGGAATACGCGTTCTGGGTGCGGCCCGCGGGCGGGTCGTGGGTGCAGGCTCAAGCCTATAGCTCCCTGGCCACGTTCAACTGGAGCACGAACGGGAAGGTGCCTGGATCGTATGAGGTTGCTTTGTGGGCTCGGCAGCACGGTTCGGTGGGCGTCGCCTACAACGCCGGCGCTGGTGGCTTGTACAACCTCACCGGTTGCGCGTCTGCCACCCTGAGCCCGGCGCCAGGTGCATCGTTCCGGGTCGGGGCGATCGTCACATTCACCGCCGGCTCCACGGGTTGCACCAACCCTGAATACTCATTCTGGTTTCGACCGGCTGGCGGAACCTGGACGCTGATGCAGAACTACAGCTCCAACCCCATTTTCAAGTGGTATACCGCCGGTCTGAAGGTCGGATCCTACGAAATTGTGGTGCGAGCCCGCCAGCACGCCTCAGGCGGCGTTTACGACGCCGGCGCCGGCGGGTCCTTCTCACTCACGAGCTGATAGAACCGCTCGCAGCTACGCGCCGGAGGTCGCTCCTTCGTCGGCTCGGCGATCGTCACTGAACCATTCGATGAAGATGGCGAGAGCGGCGACCACCATCGTGGCTTTGCCGAAGATCATCAGCACCGCCCCTGCGACCGTCTGATCGACGAGCGGCGTGAGCGAGGCGACCAGGCGTGGCGCGTGTGTGTAGTACTCGTAGAAAGGGACGCGCGAGAAGATCAGCGCCAACGCGACGGCGTCCTGCGGCAAGGTGGCAACGAGGATGTAGAGAAGCCTGGCGCCAGGGGACATCTGCCACTTCGCGTATGCAGAGGTGGCCTTGAGCATCGGCCAGTAGAGGAGCAGGCCGGCCGCGATGAAAGTAAGGTGCTCGGCCACGTGGAGAGGTTCGGAGTAGAGCGTGGCGTCGTAGAGCACCGGCACGTGCCAGGCGATCATCACCACGCCTGCGATCAGCTGGGCGGGGATCGGCTCGGTGAGCGCGCGGATGCCCGGAACGCGCACGAGCCTGCCCACCAGGCTGGGGGAGAGGCCGAGGAGCATCAGCGGCGGGGCGACGAATCCCAGCAGCACGTGCTGCAGCATGTGGATGCTGTCGAGGTAATGGTCGGCGATCGTGTCGATCGGAGACTCGAGCGCAACCCACATCGTCATGAGCCCGAGCCCGAAATAGAGGTAGTGCTTGCGCTCGAGGTCGGGCGCGCCGCGCGCCAGCCAGGCGTGGCCCAGAAAAAGAAGCATGAGTCCCAGGTAGACGGTGGGGTCGAAGGGCCAACCCATCAACTCATTCTCGCGCGCTGAGTTTGATTACTCTGGGCACCGTGCACCCCATCGTCGCGTTGTTTCGCCGCAATGCCTGGGCGAGCGATCGGCTCCTCGAGTTCTGCGAGGGACGTCAGCAGGAGGCCACAGCGAAGGCTGAGGGCGACGTGTACGGCAGCATCGAGGAGCTGTTCAACCACATCGTCAGATCCGAGGCGGGCTACCTGCGCCTGGTGACCGGCAAGCTGCCCCAGGACCGCGTGCTCCTCAGCGACCCGCGCCCGGTCAGCCACCTGCGGAAACCTGCCCGCTCGCTGCTGGAGCTCTGGCTAGCGACCCTGCAGACACAGAGGGACCCGGAGGCCGTCCTTCCATTTCAGCGGGGGGACGATCCTGAGCTGATGCCGGACTGGCTCCCACTGGCGCAGACCGTCCATCATGGCGACGACCACAGGACCCAGGTCAACACTCTGCTGAGCCGGCACGGCGTAGAGGCGCCCGACCTGGATGGGTGGGCCTTCGGCGAATCTGCGCCGACCGATGCGGATATCGAGGTGCGTGGTTGGTGGGCTCCGCTGCTGCGGCGCTTCTTCGGCCATCACCTGTGGGCGACCGAACGCCTGCTGGAGCACTGCCGCGCGTTGTCCCCTGAGCAGCGCGCCCTGACGGCTCCCGGCACCTTCGGGTCCATCATCGACACCCTCGACCACCTGGTGTCGAGCGACCGGTCTTACCTGGCGGGCGTCACGGAGAATCAGCGGAAGACGCCGTTGAATGCCGGTGGGCCTGAGCCGCTGCTGGAGCACCTGGCCCGGTCGCGCGAGGGCTGGTTCGCCTACCTGGATTCGGAGCCCGATTTCGACGCGATGGTCGATCGCAGCAGCGGTAAGTACCCGGCGTGGGTCCTCGT